>CAZZBO010000015.1:0-18639 GCA_964652345.1 uncultured Candidatus Saccharibacteria bacterium
TGCTCAAATATCAAGAAGATCAAGCCTTGGATATTGGGAAAATTAATGTTGAAGCACAAGAGCAAGTTGAAAGACAAGGGAGCGAACTGCCCCACTTTGTCCATAAAGCTCTACAAGGTGAAAATATTTATCACATTCGCAACGATATAAATTCTCAATACGGGCAAGAACAATATAAGGAATTTTACGCGACGTTACAAAATGCAGGCGTGAATTATGTAACACCACATTTTGAAGAAGAATATGACAATAGACAGGGAGAATATGTGCAGAAATGTACTCGTAGCTTTCAAGTTATTATTCCGGGTGTTGAATTTTTGGGCGATGGCTATTATGTAATTCCTGAAGATAAAATTGATTTAATTGAAAAAGTTATCGACACAAAAACAGAAGTCTTACCTGCCGGCCAAAAATTTACATCTGTTACCGAGAGAAGTAAAAACCTAACAAAAGGCAGGATTGAAGTTGACGGTTATGAATATGACGCTTATATGGCAGAGGACGGCAGAATTGTTATAAACAAGCCGTATAAATAATTATGAAAGAAGGATTTTATAGATCAGAATTTATTCCTCCCGAAGAAAGAAATTTACATCAGTTTAAAGGCAAGACACTAAAAGAAGTAATTGAATATCTTGAAGGTGAAGAAGAAAACCAACAAGAAAACACTGGTGAAAAAAATTGGGAGGAATATCAAGACAGAGAAGATCGAAGTATTTTTGACGGTTTTTTGGAATTATTAAGAAATAAAGGTGTTAGAGTTTCTACGCCAGAATGGTTGCAGTTTCTTCAAGTTATCGGCAAAAAAACAAAAGCAAATGAGCTGAAAGAATTAGTTGAGACAGACGAGCTTTTAAATAAAGTGAGATTATTTGCTCAAACTACTTTGGTTAAAGATAAGGCCGACGAGGCGTCTTTTCATGAAGCTTTTAATGAATATTTTGAATTAGCTGCCAAAATCTATAATAGAGAATTACAGCAAAAAAAAGATGAAAATGAAGTTGAAGAAAAAGAAAGTCTTGACAGCGGTGTCGAGCCAGAATTGAAAGATCAGTTGGGGATAAAAGAAGTTAAAGAAAATTCATCCGAAGATGAGGGACACAAAGACAACGAAGATGTCCATGGTGGAAAAAAAGATCAACATAATGATATTCTAAAAAAAGAAGATTTATCAAAACAAGGCGGTGGTGATAAAAAAGAAGGACCAAGTGGTGAGGGTGATAAAGGATTGCCAAGTGAAGGAAAAGGAAAAAAAGGTGAAGCTGGCCAAGGGCAAGGAGATAAAGGAAAAGAAGGACAAGGTAAGGGCGACAAGGGAGAAGCCGGTGCTGGCAAAGGTGATAAAGGGCAACCTTCTGGAATGGGTCAAGGATCTTCTGGATTAAAAATTGAAAACCAAACTGGAGATTCTTCTGAAATTCCAGAAGCTCCCCAAAACACACAACAAGAAAAAACCGAACACGGATATTTAGTTGGAGGAGGAAAAGGAAAATCTGTTTTTGCTGAACGAGTTCAGCGAGATTCTATTTATGAAGGTGAAAAATTAGACAAACAAGCAATTCAAGAGCGAGAGAAAAGAGTTGGAAAAGTTGATAGACGATTACGATACGAAGAAAGACCCGATAAGGCAAGCATGCGCGAAGTAATCAGAAATATTCGCAGAATAATTCTTGATGTTTCTGAAGTAAAAGGTAGTAATGTTGATTTGAAAAGAACAGTCGGAAATTTCGCTCGACGAGATTTTCGTTTTGATTATGAAAGAGAAAGAGAGAAACAGCCAGAAATTGTTTTGTTGATTGATGTGGGAGGACCCGTTGATGAATGGAGCCCATTGGTAAAGGAAGTTGCAGAGGCAATGGCGGAAGGGTTAACAAAACTTGAAATTTATCTTTTCCATAATAATCTTTATGGATATATTTGGAAGCCAGATCCAAAAGACTTATTAGCTTCAAGTTATGCTAAACCAAATTCATTGATTGATATTAAATCAATCATCAAAAGAAGAAAGAAAGTTATTGTATATGGCGACGCGGAAATGTCCTATTCTGAATTTGAAGGTGATGGTTGGCCTCCAAGCGGAAATGACGAAAGAGTTGATAAATTTGGAATGGGTGGAGAAGAATGTTTGAATTTCATAAAGAAAAAAGCTGATTCAGTTGTTTGGATAAGTCCTGTTTTTCAGAAAGAATGGAAAAATCGTGATGACTCTGGTACAATTCACGCAGTAAGTAAAGTTATTCCAATGCATGATTTGACAGTTGGCGGAGTTGAAGACGCAATAAAAGATTTAATGAAAAAATAAGTTCCGCCGTCCGTTCGCCAAAAAATTCCTTCCCCCCAACCCCCTTCCTTTTTGCCCGCCCGAGCGATTCGGTTTTGCGCGCGAATCTCACACTATCTATCCCCTGCAGATCGCTAGACCAATTACTTTTACACTGGGATAACTTTGTTTAATTACTTTAGCGCACTCATTCAAAGTCGCGCCGGTAGTAAAAATATCATCCACCAAAATAACAGTTTTTTTATGAATTTGTTTTTTTAAAATAATATTATTATCGAGTTGTTTGATACGGGTTTTACGATTTTGCCCGACTTGCTTTGGAGTTGAAATTTTCTTTTTTAAAATATCTTGATAGGGTAGCTTTAATTCATGGCTGACTTTTTTTGCTAAAATATGACTAAAATGATAGCCAAGTTCACCAAATCTTTTTGGATCAGCCGGCACAGGCACAATAATTGCACTTTTAACATTTATACTGCGTCTTGCAGTGTCAGCTAGCCATCTTCCAGCAACTTGTCCCATAATCTGTTTGTATTTATATTTTGCTTCCGGAATAATTTTTTTTAAAATTCCGCGATAATAAGCTGAAACACAAAGTTGATTCAATTTAATTCGGCTTGAACAGCTTTTACACCGTTTGCCATTTTGACTAAGCTTATGACACCCAGGACAAATTTGACTTTTAGTAAAATAGACAAAATTCAAACAATCATCACAGAGCCAATCGTTACCTTTTTCACAGTTTAAACATATAGACGGATATAAAAAATTCCACAAATTCATATTTTCATGATAGTATGATATTAGCTATAATAAAATAAGGAGGTTAAAATGAATCAAAAAGCTCAAACAGACGAATCAAATGAAGACTGGATGGAAGAATACGAAGGACAGCTAGCTTTAGATGTCTTTCAAGACCCCGATAGTGTTATCGTTAAAGCTCCGATTGCAGGAGTAAAACCAAACGATTTAGAAATCACAATAACTGACGAGGTGGTTACAATAAAAGGAACGCGAAAACAAGAAGCAGTATACAATCAAGACAGCTATTTTTGCCAAGAGTGTTACTGGGGCGCATTTTCTAGAAGCTATGTTTTACCTGTTGCGGTTGATTCTGATCGAGCAAAAGCACGTCTTGAAGAAGGTATTCTAACCATCGTAATTCCAAAACTTGAAAAATCAAAAACTCGCGTTTTAAAAGTTAATGCAGAATAAAAATATGCAAAAAATTAGAAAAGCAGTAATTCCTGCCGCTGGTTTTGGCACTCGTTTTTTGCCAATGACTAAAGCTTCGCCAAAAGAAATGCTCCCAGTTGTAGACAAGCCCGTAATTCAATATATTGTCGAAGAAGCAGTTAGCGCCGGAATAGAAGAAATAATTATCATCACAGGATCAAACAAACGTCCTATTGAAGATCATTTTGATTACAATTTTGAACTTGAATACCGCCTAAAGCAAGCAGGTAAAAAAACTCGATACAAAGAGATTAGAGCTATTTCGGATATGGCAAAATTTGTTTATATTCGCCAGAAAGAAGCTCTCGGCAATGGTCATGCAGTTCTTTGCGCAAAAGAAGTAGTAAATCATGAACCATTTTTAGTGCTATGGGGAGATGAAATTTTACTCTCAAAACCTAATCGTGTTGAACAACTGATGAAAACCTATAATATATTGCGTCATCCCATTTTAACAGGAATCAAGAGATCCGACGTAGAAGACAGAAAAAAATATGCCTTCATATCTGGAAAAGAAGTCAAAGCTGGTCTATGGAAGGTAGATAATATTGTGGAAAAACCAGAAAAAACTCAAGGATTATCTGATGTTGCCATCATCGGAGGTTATGTTTTTCCACCTGAAATTTTCAAATATCTCGAGGCAATAAAACCTAGTCGCGGAGGAGAAATTTGGCTTTCTGACGCAATTGAGGCATACAAAAAAGACTATCCTGTTTACGCTCAAGAAATAAAGAATTTCGAATATTTTGATTGCGGATCAAAAGAAGGATACCTTAAAGCTAATATCATTATGGCCTTAAAAGACAAAAAAATGCGACCCGTCTTGCAAGAAATATTCAGCCGTGAGAAAATAAAATAAATATTTTAAATGGAGGGAAATGGATCCTCAAAATCAATCTGATCAAACTAATCAAAGTACCGGATTAAATCCAACAAGCGGAACAAATTCTAGCGGTAATTTTACAGTAGCAAACGCACAATCCACCGCTCCCATAACGGGCAATACTAATCCTCCACCTGAAAATCCGGCTATTCCTCCTACTCCTAATAATCCCCCCGCTAGTAGTTCAAACGAAACCCAAAATATTGCCAATCTTGATAATACAAAAATCAAAAAAGCTCAAAATATCAATCAACCATCGCTCGATCCAAATTCACCTCTAAATCCCTTTGATAACAACAAAAAGAAATTTAGCCCTAAAATTTTCAAACATTTTTTAATTCCAATTATTATAGGTCTAGTATTGATTGTTCTTATTATCGGAATAGTCTATTTATTCAAAGGTAGATCCTCAAAGGAAGCCGGAGATATTTCAATGTGGGGATTTGAAGATCCTGTCATCTGGCAACCTACTTTTGAAAAATTTACTCAAGAAAAAAGAATAAAAATCAACTACACTAGAATTTCACCAAATAATTTTGAAAAAATGCTCTTGGAGGCATTTGCTACCAAAAAAACTCCAGATATTTTCCCCCTTCGTTCTGATTGGTTTGAAAAACATCGCAATAAAGTTGTTCCCACAACTCTGTCTGCTGAAATTCCTCAATATCTGCCCTATGCCAAAGAAACATTGGTAAAAGATGGCAATCTCTATGGCATTACTATCTCTCAAGATTCTCTGGCTATTTTTTACAATAAAGATTTAGCAGGCACTTTAAATCCAGCCGACTTTCAATACTGGGATCAAATCAAATCTTGGGCTGGGCCTGCTACAAATAAATCTGGAACCGACATTTCGATTGCTTCAATCCCGCTCGGAATAGGAGAAAATATAAATTACGGAGCAGATATTATTTCTGCAATTTTAATCCAAAACAATGCTCAAATGACCAATTCAGAAAACACTGCCGTAGAATATGACAAAGTTACGCAAAAGGTTGGAGTCGGAGATTATTATCCCGGCACAGAAGGATTGGATTTTTTCACTAGCTTTGCCAAACCTGATTCAACCAATTATTCTTGGAACGGTTCCCTCCCAGCTTCTTATGAAGCGTTTGGATCAGGCAAGGTGAAGACATATCTCGGCTATGCTCGTGATATGGATGTATTTAAAAACAAATATCCTTTATTAAACTACGATGTGCTTCCTTTGCCCCAAATCAGAAACAGCGAAAAAAATACTTCCATTGCTCAATTTTGGTCATATTCTGTCTCCAAAGACTCTCCCCGTCCTAAAAATTCTTGGAAATTTTTACAGTTTTTAAGCCAACCGGAAATAATCAAAACAGTAGATACTGCTCTCAAAGTGCCCTCACCTTATGTCGATGTAGTCTCAACGGACAAACTTTTAAATGTTTTTGAAATTCAAAATAAAACAGCAACCAATTGGAAAAAATTTGATCAAAACACACTTGATAATTTTTTAATTAATGCAACTAATGATGTCGTCAAAAATAATCAAAGCCCAAAAGTAGCTATTACAAATGCCACTAAAAACTCAAACGACTATATCAGTAAAAAAATTACTTTACGCAAAGGCAATCTTTCTTCCGATGATAGACCGGCTTATCGTATATGGACATTAGACTATGAAGATATATCTTTAGAGGAATGTGTTAAATCTTTCGTTAGTACAAAGAAGTATTCAATAATTAGTTCTGTAATTCCTTCTGCTGAACTTGAAGAAATATTTTTAGAAGAATCAGCCAATGATACAGGACCCGACATTCTATATATCCCTCAAAGCCAAATACAAAGATGGGTAAATCGTGTGTATTCCTTTTTTAATAATCCAGATAGACAAAATTATGTAAAACAAAACTTAATTAAAGCAAGCTACGACAACTGCATTATAAAAGAGAGATTCTACTGTTTAAGTATTCACAATAATCTTTTAGGATTAGCATATAATTCCAAGATTACACGCGATAATTATATTCATAACGCCCCAATGACTTGGGACGAGCTAACTTCAAATATTAATACAATTCAAGAAGACAA
This sequence comes from uncultured Candidatus Saccharibacteria bacterium, assembly GCA_964652345.1. Classification (GTDB taxonomy): domain Bacteria; phylum Patescibacteriota; class UBA1384; order CAZZBO01; family CAZZBO01; genus CAZZBO01. Next base: position 6,459 of record CAZZBO010000015.1, read on the forward strand.
CAAAGACATTGCTGGGATAGCCATGGGAGAAAAAAACACAACCAATGCTCCTGATATCTTGGCCCTTATAATGTCCCAAGTAGGGGTTCAGATGAATTCTATAGACAAAACAATATCAACATTTCATCTAACAGAAAGTGGGTCAAAAGAAAATAAAGCACAAAAAGCGCTAGAATTTTACAACTCATTTAAAAATACCAACCCTTACGCTATACAAGACTTTGAATTATTTAAGCAAGGAAAGCTTGCATATATCTTTGTATATTGGGATCAGCTTTCTAATCTAGTCACGGAGGATAATTATATACCTGTAAAATATGCTCCAGTACCTCAAATGTCATTAGATGCTAAAGCGGTTGATATATCTCGTAATTTAGCAGTCGTTATCCCCAAAAGATCAACTAAAACTGCTCTTACTCTTCCAATTTTATGGGATTTAGCTGAATATAATAAGAGTTATGCAAGTCGTAACTCTTGGTCTTCTGTAACAATTGAAGATTACGAACCTAGTAGAGCGTATTCAGGAAATCCATTTACCAAAATAAAAAACAATGCTATTGATATATATAAGGGCGGTTATCCTGAAATTTATGATAATGCATTTCGACAAATTATTAACGGTAGTATAACCTTAGAACAAGCTGGAGAAATTATTAATAAATCATGGCAACAAAAATAATTTTATTATCTATAGCAAAAGCACAGACGGATATTAATCTCCCAGAAAACAGTAAAGATCCATCGACGGTTTTATCTGAAATACTGACTAATTTTTTGCTTTTTGCAGGCATCTTTGCAGTACTTGCTTTTGTGGTCGGCGGATACCAAATTATAAGCTCATCTGGCGATCCAACTAAAGTCGAACGAGGAAAAAAAACTATCACCGCTGCCGTAATTGGGATAATATTAATAATGCTTGGCAGAATAATAATTAACACCATATTTGATTGTGTATCTACCTTTGGAAAATGTATATAACAAATACAGAAAGTAAAATATGTTTGATTGGAAAAGACTAACAAATATCATTCCTGACGAAATAAAACAAAATCCTGAAAAAATTACTTTTGAGCATATTTATACATTGATTATCAATATCATCAATGTATTGCTAGGAATTGGAGCTTTTATAGCTTTTGCTATGATTTTATATGGTGGATTTATTTATCTTACAAGCTATGGAGATGAAAACAAAACTACTACTGCAAAAAATACCTTGACGTGGTCGATCGTTGGGATTATAGTAATAATGTTAGCTGTAGTGATTGTGAATTTTGTCACCGTAACACTGCTTGGATCAAATTATAAATATACAAAATAAATTAATATCATTTTGTAATGTTAATAAAAAAGGAGGAAAAATGAAAAAAATTACCAAACTTACAGGAACAGGAATGATTGCATTATCTCAAATAGCTTTTGTATCTGCTCAATCACAAAAATTAAGTGGACAGGGACTAAAAGGAATATTTTTTAAACCGTTTGAAGGCAACCTGCTTAATGTTTTATCACAAATTTTTACATGGGTTATCGCTATTGCCGGCATAATAGCTTTTGTCTTTCTGATCATCGGTGGCTTTGAATATCTCACTGCCGGCGGAGATCCCGACAAAGCCGGTAAAGGTCGCACCACTATCACAAATGCGATCATTGGTTTAATTATAGTTGCTATATCGTTTCTCTTAATAAGCTTCCTTGCAACGAATATTGGTGGAGGTAACATTGTTGAACCTGATTCAATTCGAACATATTAATCACATATGGCATTATTTAAGATAATTTTCACAGAAATTGCGTTAGCCGCTGATCCAATAGTTCCAGATATTCCTTTATTAGATGGCAATATTATTAATATTTTAGTCAGTTTATTATTGTTTGCGATTGGAATATCTGGAATCATTGCTTTTATTTATATCATTGTTGGTGGGTATAAATACATAACTTCATCTGGAAGCCCCGAATCAACTGAATCTGCAAAAAAAACCCTAATGTATTCTATAATAGGATTGATAATAGTGATCGCTTCTTTTGCAATAGTAAGGTTTGTTGTTCTAGTTCCGACAACCCCCCCTGATTCTCTCCCAATAAATGCCAGTAGTTCTAATCCAAACACTAGCTCATCTGCTACCAACCAAAACGATGAAGATAAATTTGGTTTCCCAAATTTGAATGGCGGTATTTATAAAGGTGTAGATATATCAGATAATCAGATAACAACATGGAAACAGCAACCAGTATCTAGCGATATACAAAATAAGATTCCGGGGATACAAGACATCTAATCAATAAACAAGATTTGTTTGTATTTAAATTGAGATAAATAAACTTCCCATGAGCTTATAGCTGGGAATCTAAGTAAAGAAATTTAGAGTAAAAAAAGATGTGGCGCTTCATAGCGCCACATTTGTTACTTGCTGACAAAGTTTTCTACTCTGTCAGCAACTTCATCCCCGATCGCTCGGGAAACCTTTCGGAAAATGTCCAGCTCGGACATTCTTCCGTTATCAAAAGAACCCATCCCCGGGAGATAGACTCTCCCTTGGACTTCGGTGAACTTCTTGCTCACCGAAATCTTCTCTCTCCGTAAAGTCCCGACTTTTACCAAATCGAAACTCACGGTAATCCGCCATTCTACCATTGATGCGGATCCTCTCCAAGAAGTTCCCGAGTACTTCTTTGTATCCTCAAAGGATATGTATCCCCTAAGGATCAGAAGTTCAGGTCGTATCCACCGACCTTTTTCTTCTGTTTTTCGAAAGTACTCTCGATTGGCATCCTGCCAATCAATTTCTTTCTTTATTTCTTCGCGGAGACGACCATCCGCAACCACTCGAAAATTCCTTTTTTCGAGTGAGGCGGCAATCGCCGCCTCCACCTCTTCGGCGATTTCCCTGTATCCAGAGAAATCGCCCACCCCCACGGTACTCTTCTTCTGTACCGTCGGGATTTCTCCCGCCCAGGAGGGTGGGGAGACAAGAATCAAAAAAACAAAAAAAACAATCTTCCGCATTTCTTACCTCCTTTGCGGAATTTATCTGAACCAAAATTGGTCAGATTCTGGCAAGAGAATACCATATTATACCTGAAAAGTCAATACTCAATAATCAAACCATAATCTCTAAATTATAATTTTTAAATCCAAAACATTTTTGTAAATTATCATTTATTTAGAATTTTGGATTTGGAATTTATTTAGTATTTAGATATTTGAATTTTGGATTTTGTCATTTTATATTGTCATTTTGAATTTTGATTTTTGATTTTTAAATTCTATAATGAATATATGTCTAATCAATTGGGATCAAATTTATTTAAGGCAGCTGAAGAGATTAAAAAACGAGAGGAAGAAGATGCTACCAGAAAATTAGCGAATTCTACCAGTCTTCCTTATGTTAGTCTTACTACTTATCCTATTACTGCAGACATACTTCGTCTTTTTCCAACTGATATTATTAAAAACTATAAAGTAGCACCATATTTAAGAGTTAAAAAACAGATTAAAGTCGCTACACCCGACCCAAGAAATGTTTCTCTTCCAAATATATTGAAAGAGATGGCGCAAACATTAAATTTGGAAATTTCTTTAAATGTCTGCTCTCCCAGATCTTTTTCCCATATTCTAAACTTGGTTGATCAAATTCCTGAAGAAATAGATCGCCAAAAACAAATCAAACGTGAGGAAGAAGAAAATCCTTCAGACATAGAAGTTGATTCTTTGGCCGATCTTCCAGAAAAAATTACCAGAGTTTCAACTACTCAAACTTTGGACGTTGTCATAGCGGCAGCTTTAAAAATTAACGCATCCGACATTCATATAGAACCAGAAGAAACGAGCGCCCGTATTCGCTTCAGAATAGACGGAGTGCTCCAAGAAGTGGCTAACATAGATTCTAAAATTTACAAACAGATAAATTCACGTTTAAAATTTATGGCAAAATTAAAACTTGACAAATCATCCATCGCGCAAGATGGCAGATTCACTTTTACAGGACTAAAAAATCCTGTGGACATCCGTCTTTCAAGTCTGCCGGGTATTTATGGAGAGTCTTTTGTCCTGCGTCTTCTTGCCACTCAAGCCAAGTTTTTAAAACTTGTTGATATGGGATTTCGTGACGATGCAATTAATATCATCGCTCAAGAAATACAAAAGCCAAATGGTCTCGTTTTAAATACTGGCCCAACTGGTTCAGGAAAAACAACCACTTTATATGCAATTATATCTACACTAAATCAACCCGGAGTAAAAATTATAACATTGGAAGATCCTATAGAATATCGACTACAAGGAATAGACCAGGTTCAAGTTGCAGAAGGAAAGGTTACTTTTGCAGACGGACTTCGAGCTATTTTAAGACAAGATCCGGATATTATTATGGTCGGTGAGATTAGAGACGGAGAAACAGCCACTATTGCAATTCAAGCAGCGATGACGGGGCATATGGTATTAAGTACTTTGCACACCAATAATGCGCCTGCCGCGCTTGTACGGCTTGTAGAGATGGGTATTGAGCCATATATGCTTTCTGGAGCGATTAATTTAGTAGTAGCCCAACGGCTTGTCCGCCGAATCTGTACAACCTGTCAAGGAACTGGTCAGGTAGGGAATTCTTTATGCCCTGCCTGTAATGGCATAAAATACAAAGGAAGAATCGGTATCATAGAACTTTTAAAACCAACCCGAGAGATTGAACAGTTAGTTATAAATCGTGCGCCTCTTGGCGATATTATAAATATGGCCAGATCTCAAGGTATGGTTACACTTCAGGAGGACGGAATGCAAAAAGTTGCCCAAGGACTTACAACAGAAGAAGAAGTTCAAAGAGTTACACAAGATTATAGTGTATAGATATCCACCATTGACAAGATTATTTTAGTTAGTGCTATAATTAAGCTCACTAAATAAAACTATGACTACACAAGATAAAAAAGAAATTAGGTTAATAATTGGCGAAGCTCTCGAGGCGGTTATGCTTCCAGTAATTCAAGATGTCAAAGATGATGTTTCAACCTTAAAAAGTGACGTTTCAACCTTAAAAAGTGACGTTTCAATATTAAAAGATGATGTTGCCGAGCTAAAAGATGATATGAAAAATGTTGAAAATCGACTTGATCGTATAGAACGAAAACAAGATGCTGAGATTGAACGCAACGATGATCTCTCGCTTATGGTTGAAAAACACGAAAAAATTCTTGTAACACTCAATAAGAGTTAGCTTTAAAAATTTTTAAATCTATTATTACAAATACATACGCATATGCGTATGTTTTTGTACTCTGTAACTTTCTTATATTTATTGTTAATAAAAAAATCCATTTATCTGTCCCGATTCGGTAGAATAGAGAGGATTAACCGGCTAAAAATTTAGTGGCTTCTCGCTATAAATCGAGACAGGTAAACGGATTCCTCCCCCACCCAAAAAGTGAATACATTCTCAGTTTTTTGAAAGATACACAGGCTTGTTATTGAAGCCGGCGCTTCGATGAGAAATACTCCTCACCAGAAACCACAACAATTTGTGAACTCTGGAAGAAAGGACCCCGTCCCAAAACGGGGCCCTGTGAAGGTTTTTAGGGATAACACCCCAAGGATCGCCTTCAACCTTTCCGTGCAGTGATGCCGTTTTTATACTGTATGCGCGTCTGCCATCTGACAGCGCGTTTGTAGCATAATCGTACATCTTTAGCGCCTGCTCTATTACGCGCCCCCACAGTCTAATCACAATATATTCGATCGCGTTTGGCCTCATAGGGTTCTTCGATTTGCGCCGAAGAATGAAAACCAAACTTGCTATAACGATCGAAACGGTTCATCGTGATTACTTTACCGCTGTGGGCGGGTTCATAAGCTGACTCCTGTTAGCTATGCAGGAGATTTTTCGACACAATGCGTATCTTAACCGCTATCATGTCGTCAGCTTGAGGAGGTCTATCCTAAACAGGATACCCCTGCGCGAACGCAATGATCTCATCCAGAGATCCTGCGAACACGCAGTACTCCACGAACTCGAAGTTCGCGGAGTCAACCTCCTCGAGAGAGTACCTCTCTCCCTCGTTCAGACGACGCGAAAATCGCGCCGAAAGAACGAGAAGAGAATCTCCCGGCTCCAAAGTCACCTTCGGAGCCGACTCCGGCACCTCCACTTCGATCCCGAAGCGGGTGCGAAGTGCCTCAATCGTCGCCACATGGCTCGGATTGAAGCAGGAGACGATCTCCCCCGAAAGCCTACTCTTGGCCTCATCGACCGAGAGCACCTTCCGGGAGATCACGCAATCTCCCTCAAACATCGTCGAGCTCATCGCGAGCCCAACATATGTTCTGCTCATGCAAACACCTCCTTTCTTGCTAAGAAAACCTCTCTTTGCCAATTGGCAATTGGTGGCTTCTTGCTCGGGTGGCATGGCTCGACCTTTTCGCCATAGGCGAAGCTGTCGTCGTTTGATTTTTAAAGAGTTTTCTTCTCTCAAGATCAGAAGGTTAGATTTACCTTCGCCTTCTGAACTTGAGAAAGAAGCCCCGCTTTACCCAAGCGGGGCTCTAAGATTTGAGGATCTGCTTCCTCTTGGCTCTCCATTTGATCAAAGCTCAAACGGGGACAAAAGCTTATGTGCTAGTTACTGCCCCCTAGCAAGACCCACCACTAAGCAGGTGACTCTCCCTGTTTTTGCCGCAGTTACAGGGAAACTGTTTTAAATTTTAGGGGTGGGCTAATTGCCCACCCCCTGAAGTTACAGGGGCATATCCGCCCCTCCTTCCTATGTCGTTTATCACGACAAGGTTTACCGCCTTAAAAAAATAAAAAGTCGTTTATATAATATAAAAACGCTTTATCTATTAAGACGATAAACTCTTTTCGCGACAAAATAATTTATACATTTGTCACATTTCCTCCTAGTTGTTAATTTACAAATTCCTTCTCCTGCATAAAATTTGTTTCTACCGTAACCAAACCTTATGCCCAGATGTATTTTCCTTATGTTGGCCGATTTTCATCGGCCCTGCCCCTCTATAAGGAAAGAGTTAATCAGGACCTCACCAGAATCTACCGATATCAGGTCAAACTCTGATTAACTTCTCTCCTGTCCACCTATGGTGAACCATCTTTCCCAAGGATTCGCCAGAATGGCGTGAAAAGTTCGATTTATCCCTGTCAAGACAAATCCGGGAATTGGTTATACTTCCGCGGGTGTATAACCTTGTCAACAAGTTTGGGTAATTTAATGATGACTGGTTTATCAGGTAAAAGCTGACAGAGCTTATTACCTGAAACGGGATATCCAGAAGTGCTAATTTCCCTTAATGGGGGTGCTTCTGGTACAAAAAACGACCTGTCCGTAGCGCCCATTTTATTGGGCTAATATGCTACCGACATATCTTAGACAAGTCATCTTATTACTTTATTTAATGTGCAAACGCTTTCGCGCCTTTGCCTCACTGCTTTTTCGGCGGAGGCAGTCAATTTGGACTAATCCATTTTGACAAATCGAAGTATAGCATACATTGTTAATTTTGTCAAGACCCTGTGACATTATTTAGTAGATTGTAGCAATGTTTTATATCTGTTATTTATATCTATCATTTGAACCCAAAATTTATACAAGTATTCATTTTGTTTCAAGTTTATTTGACAATATTTATATTATATTTATAATAAACTTAAGAGGTTTTTATGAGTCTTGATATTTTAAATAAACTTGGACTATCTCAAGGGGAAATACAGGTATACGAAACGCTTCTGAACCAAGGGGAGCTTTCCGTAGGAGAAATCAGTAAGTTGACAAACCTAAAAAGAGGAGATGCCTACAACAAGCTTTACTCCTTGAAAAAGATGGGGCTTATCGAACAAAGAGAAAAAATCAATAAAATTACTTTTTTTCCTTTAGCTCCAAATCAACTGTTAAATTTAACAAATATTAAAATAAATGCTCTTCAGGAGTCACAATCCACCCTCCTTACACTTTTACCCAACCTAATGGTTCATTATAGTTCTCTTAGTGAAAAACCAGTTATAACCGCTTACGAAGGTAAACAGGGTTTAAAACAGGTATATTCATTGCTTAACACAAGTGGTGCAAAAACGTTATATCTTATAAGATCGGCTGAAGATCATCTTCGTCCCGAAATAGGTAAGATTGTCGATGCCCAAATCAAAAAACAGGTAAAACTTGATATTGCAACCAAAGCATTAACTCCCTTGGTGCCAGAAACTAAACAAACATATTTCACTCAAGACAAATTAAACCTAGTAGAAAGAAGGATAATCCCCCCCCAAACTTTAGAATTGCCTGTTCAGATTATGATATGGAAAGAATCGATTGCCATTAGTACATTTAGAAAAGCTCTAGTCTGTACTGTAATAAACCATAAGTTAATTTCTTTAAGTTTTAAACAAATTTTCAATTTTATCTGGGAGAGTGTCAATCCGTTTCACCAACAAGTGGTTCGGGATTGGCAAAACGATGTTGTAGATTTTGAATAATTTTCAGACACATCGCTCGGAATGTTAGAGGATCGGAAAGTTCGGGACTAAATGAGATACTGTTGTGATATCCTGATTCAGAAACTCTATTTAATAATTCACCAATTTGTGAATCGCGCCCCCCTATATCAAGAGTCAAGCGACCTTGGGGGAATTCTTCGTCTTGGTAATACGGATCCAAATCCAGACGAATACCAAATCGCCGTTTATTTGGCCAGACAAAGGTGGCTCTGATGCCGGCTTGTGCCATAATTTTTTTTCTTTCTCCGGTTTTTTTATCAGTTACAACGGTTAAGGCCGGGCTTGGGCGTACCAGTAAATTTACTTGATATCCATGTTCTTGATTCATAAAAATCCAATTCACGTGAGATATATTATTGTTTTGGATTTCTTGTTTTGTATCGACTAATGAATAATCCTGTTCTTTTGAGTCTATAGCAGAGCTAATTTCTTCTAAAATCAGGCAATATTCTTTGAGACAATGAATTAATTCGCTAAAATTAACATTTTGTTTTACAACCTCTTCAGCGATGACAATAAAATCTTTATTTTTTCTCATCAACGCTTCAATAATCTGATTACTCAAGATATTTGGATCAATGCTTTCATTTCCTTCCAATATATTGCGCAAACTATCCCCAAGCTTCTGCCCCATGGTTATTATTTGATCAAAAGCATTGATAAATTGCTTCGCTTCATCAGGGCTTAAGAGTTCGGTTAACCTGATTAATCGATCTCCCCATTCCGCTCCATACTCTATTGCCGAAAGACACCTAATTCCCGGTTCTTTATATTTTTGGGTATATTGGATAATTTCCAATTTTTTCTCTTCCGTTTTGTCACGAAACAAAGAACAAACCCAAACCTGTTCTCTCAATGATAAATTATTAAATAATATTCCTGTTTCTTGTGAAAATTCCCCTAAATAAGTTTTGAAATAGTGTTTTTTAAATTCTTCCATAAACTGGAGACGACTTATCCGCTCTTGTTCTGTTTCATCAGCTTTTGCATAAAAAAGCATATCAAGGGTAATTTCTTGGATATTTTTTTTATCACTTCCGGAGTTTCTTCGTTAAAATCTTCCGGCTTTACTTGAAAAATCCCCCTTAACTTGTCCCCTCCAAAGACACCGATAGTACCATTTGAAGTAATTCTATGTATGAAATAATCTGGATTATTATTTTCTCCCAGGTCAAATCGTCTACCCAAATATTTGACTCCTTCGGAAGAGATACCGTAAGAGCCAAGTTCAAGCCGAAACAGAAGAGATAGATATCTTCTTTTATCTCTATCGGATGCTTCCGGAATTCTGGTTAAAAGTATTTCCGCGCCTCTTTGTGGATTTATTTGTGAAATCGCGTTGCTTATCTCCGGTCCATATGCTGGATCTAAATTTACATCCCAAAAATGTAATAAAAAATCAACAACTTTTGAATCTTTAAGTTTAGCGAGTTGTCTTATTGATTCTTCTATTGTTAGTTCATATGCAGATTCATCAACGGGTTCACCGGATGCGTATACAGTATAATTCGTCGAAAATGCATTATAAGAAGATCTAGAAAAACTTAGAGAAGAATGATCAGTTTGATAAATGATTGAATGCAACCCCCTGCCACCAAATGAATATCTTTCTTCTTTGTCTTTATCGCTAAATACTGAATTATATTCTGCATGAAAAATTATCGTATTGTGACAATAAGTAATAATATCAATTAAAAGATTTATTTTTTGCTCATCTGAAAGTGATGTAAATTCTGATGAGTTGAATATTTTTTCTGGCTCAACATAACCCCATTCCCTAAATGATAATATTTTTTCAATCCTATCTATATATAAATCAAATTTTTTTGCAAATTCTAATGAATATTTTTCGAATATCTCAGGAAACGTTGTTTTATAATCTCCCAACATCACTGAACGAGCATCTCTGCTTCTGGAGCTAATTTCCAAATATTTGTTAATTTTATCTAACCTTGCAGGAACATTACGAGTCGTTAGTAGTTTTTGAGCTTCTTCCCAATAGGGTGGATGAACTTGACATGCCGCCTCAAAGGCTTTGGCACCTAATTGATAAATCTCGTAATCTGTAAGTCCATAAGAAGTAATTTCATCAGAGCTTTGAGTGATGAGCGAAATTAAATAGTCTGCGTCTTCGGGAAATGACTGAAAATAAATTGAAAATTCATTTGGTCCGATATATGTATTTCTGGCAACTTTAGCCATTACTTTAAATCTTTGAAAAAGCGATAGTGATCTTAACCGTTCTAACTGCTTTTTGTCAGTTATTTTATCTCCGTCATGATAAAATTCAGAATAAAGCTGTGAGGTTTCTTCATTTTCTTCTTCGGTTGGAGCTCTGCATATCTCTTCTGTTATTTCATCGGGTATAAAATCAGGAAAAAGAATCGCATGCGTGTCGATTTTTATTGTTTCAGAGACATGAGAAGTCTTTTCAGTATCTTCTTGCAACAAAAAATCTCGTAATTCTTTTAATTCTAAAGCATTAAATTTAGTTTCACTCATTTTTTAATCATAACCCCAACTCTCCTCAATCGCAATCAAGCTATAATAGACAATATCCCCCCCTTTTAATATTGATTTAAAAATTCTGGAACATCTATAATCGCCTCTCCCGCTTTTGTATCTCCACTACCAAAACTAATTTTTACTTTGCCATTTTCAAGCAAAACCATCCCTCCGGCAAAAATAACATTTTTTAAATCTTCGCGCTTCCCTTCAACTTCATAAGGTAAATCCTTAGCTTCAAGAACAATCCGCTGACTTATAATTCGTTTTTTTTCACGACTATAAATCATTATCAACGGATAATATTCTTTTTCGCTTGGATTGCTTGGATTAAATCTGGCAATATGCCCCAAAAGTCCAATCTTGTCATTATTTAAAGGTAAAATATCATTTACTCCACCCCATTCATCTTCTTTAAATAATCCTTGTAAAATTATTGCTTGTGGTATTGCCTGCTCTAATTCATCTAAGGTATCAATCTCAATATATCCGATTTTTCCCCTTCCCGCTTCCCCAGATTGAGGACGAGTAAATACCGTCCACTTTCCATTTGGCAATTGTTTTATACGAATATCCTTCATCTTGTCCGGACCGAAAGCAAACGGCTCGGAAATCTGGGAAAATTCTTTACATTTATAAAACGGCTGTTTCCAATTGACAATTCTGCCATCTTGTTCAGTAACTTGCACCATTGAAATAATATTTGCATCTTGATTATAGCTCACGCAGGGATCTTGACAATTTGGAAAATATGGCAAATTAATATTTGGTCGCCAGACTCCACCTTCAAACACAAATGGAACAACCACAGAAAGCTCTGATAAAATTGGCTCTACCCTTAGATATCCAATATTTTGAACTAATTTTGAAGGATTGTATTCTGTCAATTCAGCCAATCTCTTGGCTATCTCATTTTCATCAAATTCAGGAGTTAGGGTAGAGATTATTTTCCTCTCAAGCCCCGTAAGATCTATTGATAGTGTTTTTGCAGAGATTATTTCTCCAAGTTTTTTTCTCTCCCGATGCTCTCTCAATAGCTTCTCTATTCCGGGGGGTTCATTGATTTCTTTTTCAGGATTTACCAAAACCGTGCCATAAGCGCTTTCCCCATCAAACATATTTCTCCTTATACTAAGTTTAACACAATTCGTTGTATATTCCAGCTTTTGTCCAGGATG
>CAZZBO010000016.1:0-18129 GCA_964652345.1 uncultured Candidatus Saccharibacteria bacterium
TTCTGAATTGATAATACCAGAAGTGTTACCTATGTATCTCAACCTCCGCAGTAGGAAATCTGTATATGTTTGCGAATTCTAGGTCAAATGCTTAGATAAAATTAAAATAGCATCACCCATAAACCACTCCTTACGCTCAAAAAATTCAAGAATTTTTAACAACTCCATTGCCATCCTCAATACCTGCGGCATGACGTTGCTCAGGAGTCATTAGCTTAGGATCGCCGATTACTTGCCGTTTTTCATGCCCCGAATAGATTGGCACGGTAAATAAGAATGTCGAACCTTTGCCCTCTTCAGATTGAACTTCTACTTTTCCATTCATTTTTTCAATCAAATTTTTTGAAATATAAAGCCCGAGACCCGTTCCTTGATAATAGCTCATTATCTCTGGACTACGATAAAATTTCTCAAAAAGATGATTAACTGTTTCTTTAGACATTCCGATACCGTTGTCTTTAATGGATACAGTAAAAAATCCCGACTCTTTTACAATCGTAAGATCTACCTTCCCTCCCTCTTTGTTGTATTTGATAGCGTTGCCGATGAAATTAGTAAGCGCTTGAACAATTTTTTCCGGATCAGCAAAAGCACTTGGCATTTTTTCTTTTGGCGAAATAAAATTTAGAGAAATTTTCTTTTCATCAGCACTAATTTTTAAGCTATCGATTGTATCAGTAATTTTTTCAACCAAATCAAATGGTTTCAGATCAACTACTATACGACCAGCTTCGATTCTTGATACCTGCAAAAGATCCTTGACCAGCTCTGCCAATCGACGAGATGATTTATAAACTTTATCCAAAAATTCTCTTGTTTTATCATCTACTTTAACAATTTTATCATCCAAAATCATAGAAAGGTAACCTTCGATTGCCGCTGTCGGAGTAAGAAGTTCATGACTTGCAATGGATACAAATTCGGTTTTGAGCTGATCTTCTTCATAAAACCTAGCTTTTTCAATAGCCGCGGCTGTTTGATTGGCTACAATTTTTAGCATATCTAGATCTTGATTTGAAAAAATATCATCAGATAATTTATCTCCCACTATAAATATGCCAATCAATTTTTCTTTTACAAAAATTGGAACTGATACTGAAGCTCGCAATTTTTGCAATTTTACAGCAATACGATGAAAATCAAATTTTCTATTTTGCGTATATGATTCTTTTTGATTGAGATCGCGAATCAGCTCTTCTGTCACTATTGTAGAATTATGCAGAAGCGAGGAAAAATAAGAAATAATCGGGCCGTTTGAAGTAAGATGTAGCAATGATGGGTCTTTGTAGCCAATCTGTTTTACTCGTTTTACTTCAATAGTGTCTTCAAAACTAGTCAAAATAAAAGTTGCTACACTTTTAAGACGCATTTCTTGTGTAATGATCTGCATCATAGATAATACTGCTTCATCAAGGTCAATCACATTTGAAAGGGTTGTAGAAAGCTGATTTGTAACTTCTTGAGGACGATATTCTCCACGAAAAAGATACTTATCAGTAGTATCGGTAAGCCATTTTTTAAGCGGATCAAATCCGAATGCAATCAAAAGTGCGGCAATAATATTTGCAATAAAATTTTGCACAGAAATACCCTGTTGACCACCAAAAAGTGCTGCAAAACTAAAAACTATCAAGCTATAAGATATAAGTACAAAACCAAGAAGAGCAGAATATATAATTGTTTTCTTAATAATTACCCGAATATCGAATAGACGTTTCGCGATGATGGCATAAGTTGTAAATCCTACCCAAAATATTGAGCTTAAAGCATCATAGGGCACCACTGACTTATAACCAAAAGAAGGAAAAACTGCCAAATATAAAATAGAAACAGTTGCGAAAATTAATACACCAACAAATATGTAAAAAAATTGTGGTCTTGATAGCCCTTTTGCATCTATATATGATTTAAAAAGCAAATACAACAAACCGAATATCAACATAAAAATGATTAAGCCAAAAAGATGGAACAAATAGCCGGAACTAAAACTATACCCCTGATCGGTAATATGTAAATCGCTGATCAAAATACCATTTATAAAAGGGAATGCCCCCATCACCATAGCTAATATACACATAAAAGCTAAAGCACTATATGCAATTTTTTTTCTAGACAACAACAGAATCCAAATATAAGACGCAATCAAGACCAATGCACCCAAAGAATATTGAGCTTTTAAGACAAAAAACGATGGACTAATTTCAATAAAATAAAAATTACTAAACAACCATAACGATAAGATCAATGTAAAAGCAAAAAAATAGTATTTCAGTGGTCTTAGGTTGCTTTTAATCAAAACTAATAAACCCAAAGAAAATTCTACAAATAGAACTACTAATAATGAATAATTTATAAAATTGATATCTATATTACCCCCACCTTTTTACCAACTTTTTTGCAAGCTTCTATCAGTTGATCAAAGTGTTTTTGCTTGTGATTTATCATCGTAGTCACTCTTAATCTGCTTGTGTTTTGCGGTAAGGCAGGCCATCTAAATGGCAGACACAGTATTTCAAGCTTAAATAATTCATCAAAAAATTTCACGCTTTTTTTGTCATTGCCTATAAAAACAGGGATCGCTGGCAATATGTCCGGACCCACAACCTTGAATCCTGCATCAATAAACATCTTTCTTAAAATTTTCGCATTATTAAATAATTTTATTCTCAAATCTTCTCCTTTTTGGATTTTTTCAACTGATTTTAACATTGCCCCTGCCATCATCGTAGGATAAGCGGAAGAAAGCAACGAAGATCTGGTAATCATCTTAAAGTATGTAATCAGACTATTGCTTGCGCACAGATAACCTCCCATTCCTCCCAACGCTTTATCGCAACAACCCATAATAATATCTACATCCTTTGCGCAGTTATGCAATTGAGGAGTGCCACCTCCATTTTTACCCAAAATTCCCACCCCGTGAGCATCGTCAATCATCAACATAGATTTGTATTTTTTTGCCAACTTTATGTATTCTGGAATATTGATAATTTCTCCATCTAGACTAAAAACGCCCTCTGTTACTATCAATCTATGTTTTGCTCTTGAGGATTTTAATTTCTGCTCGAGATCTTTTAGATCATTGTGCTTAAAAATAGTTTTTTGCGCTTTACTCAAACGACATCCATCCACAATTGATCCATGATTATATTCATCTGAAAAAATTTCACTATGCTCTGTTTTTACCGGAAGACCATTAAATTGTTCATCCATCAATGCCTGAAATATCGTAACATTTGCCATATAGCCGGTAGGAAATAAATAACATGCCTCCTTACCTACTAATTGGGCTATTTTAGACTCCAGCTTTTCAGTAATATCAATATTTCCGCTTACGACTCTTGATCCAGAAGGACCCACTCCGTATTTTTTAATTGCCTCTATTGCTCCACACTTAACTTCTTCGTCTTGAGTCAAACTTAGATAATTATTGGATGAAAACAACAAATATTTTTTTCCATCAATTGTACAGATAGGTTCATTAACACCCTTTTCTATTGTTTTAAACTTTGGCATCAATCCTGACGCCTTTACTCCCATATTAAATAGCGCATATCTATTCATATTGCCTCTTTCTTAATATTGTTTATATTAATTTTAAACAAATAAATCAATCTATGTATTATGCTTTTTTTATCCACTTGTTTAATTAATTTTACAGCTTATTCGTATATATTGCCAATTTTTTAATAAATTGATCGCATATTAATTACTTCTTTTACTTTTTTCTTCTATCCACAATTCTTTTTTCTTTCAATTCTTTTTCTAATCCTAAAAGTTCGATCATAACTTCTTTTTCATGAACAATTATTTGAGGGGTAATTGCAATTTTGCGTCTAATTTTTTCTTGAAGCTCCTCTTTAAATGCGTCTGGTTCTTTTGTATTTTTTTGAAGTGAAATATGTAAAGTAATAGTATCCAATTCAAACGGATCATTGTTGATCTTGCCAATCTCTACCTGCCATTCATCAATCTGTTTAAATTCGTGAATCAAAGTAAAAAATGTATTTAGATTTACTATTTCTCCTTTAACTTTAGTCAAATGAAGTTCGATATTATCAAATTTTCTTTCAATGTCGAAATGCAATTGTGGTACAGTTCTGCCACAATATTCGCATGGCTTTGTCATCAAGCCCTTGGCAAAATCTCCTGTTTTGTATCTTACAACCACGCTCCCCCGCCAATCAAGAGCTGTATATACTATTTCTCCCTCTTCTCCTTCTTTAACCGGCTTGCCAGATTTATCGACAAGCTCGATCAATTCCATATCCGGATTGAGATGATAACCTGAATTTTCATGACATTGTATCCATGCCGTTTTTGCTTCTGTTAAGGCATAAGTAGCAATAATTTTTGGATTTTTTGAACCAAGTTTTATTAATATTTCTTTAACCTTTTCTCTTAATCCGGGACTTACTCGTTCTCCGCCAAAAATTACATACTTCAATGAAGATAAATTGCGTTTTTCGTGAAGCGCCTGTTTTAGCATATGATAGCCATATCCGGGGATTACCAAGAGCGCAGTAGCTTTTAATTTTTCAATCGCATCAAGTATTTTTTCTGTTCCCAGAATCTTTCCCCCCCCGGTATGAAGAGACATAAAATTGTTTGCGCGATTTGCCTCAACTGCCAACCAAAATGCTAAATGCGGAGCAAAAGGAAACGCATTGACAATAACATCGTCATTCTTCAGCCCTGCAATACCAAAAAGGCGCACAGAACACTCATCCAATTTTTTCAAATCTCTGCTGGTATATACAAATGGAATTTGGCCAGTGCTTCTTCCTGTTGTGAAATGAATATGGATCGGCTTATACTCCCACTCGAGCTTGGCTTTGAAATTTTGACGCAATATTTTTTTTATAATAATTTTTATAAGTTGCGATTTTGTGGCAAATTTTTTAATTAGTTTTTCATTTGGCTGAAGTATAAAATCTTTTGTCTTACTAGGATTTTGCTTGTTTGGCAAAATATCAAATTTTGAACTAAAAGGAATTTTTGCTATATCCTCTGATGTGTGAATATCATCAAATGAAATTTTATTTATTGTAAAAAATTTGCGATAAAACGGGCTGTAAGGCAAAATATGACCAAAAAAAAATTTAATCTTTTTGTTTTGGATATTTTTTTGGATACTTTTTGATGAAAATTGAAATTTTGACCATTTCATATTTTACTCCTTTCCAATTTGCGCTGTAACAGCCACAAAGGGATGATCCGTAGGATCTAGATCGTGAATTTTTTCCATAATATTATGTTTTTTCAACATTGAAATATAGCTTTGTTTTCCTACAAGTGAAGGATTAAAAGTAATATTAAAACCCCAACCATTTCTACGAACCTTTACCAAGATTAAAGTCAGCTCCCGCGCGTTTTCTAAAATATAATATATTCCCGATCTGGCTTGAAGAGGTTCGTTATATCGATTGATTTTTCCTTCCGGAAAAATAAAGACTGTTTGATCTTTTTTTAAATATTTTACTGCCTTGTCTGCCCCGTTTGGATTATTTCCTTTTTCAGCCGGAAAGCAACCCCCGGGCAACATAAATGGCTTTTTCCATAATGGATTAACATAAGAATCTTTTGTCATAAACCTTATCGGAAGCATTCTTCTATACTCTTTCCATGGCAATGCCACAGTTACTACAAAAGGATCACGAATCGCTACATGGCTTGAAGCAATCACAAACGGTTTTTTATGCAAGTCTAATTTATTTAAGGGTAAATTTATCTTGCACATCATCCTCACAGGAATATAAAAAACCCAATATAATATTGATTGTACAATTACTATTAAACCAACAGGAGTATTCTCTGCATTCCAATTCATATAATTATTTGATTCCTATAAATTCTCTTTTTCCTTTTTGCAAAAGATCTCCAGAAGACACATTGATATTTTCATCTTCAACTGTTTTTTGATTTAATTTTATCCCCTTTTGACTAATAAGCCGTCTTGCATCGCTTCGACTTGAAGCCAAGTTTACCTCAATCAAAACATCAATAATATTTTTTGAGCTAATTGATTTTTGCGTAATATTTTGAGGAATTTCATTTTTTTGGAATACTGTTACAAAATGTTCCTTTGCCCTTAAAGCTTCTTGTTCGCCCCAATAAATTTTGATAATTTCTTGACCAAGTAACATTTTAATATCGCGCGGGTTCGTATTTTTGTCTTTCAATTGTTTATCATAATTTTTTACATCTTGCATAGGCACTCTGGTGCAGTGTTCAAAATATGTGATAATTAGTTCATCTGAAATGCTCATAATTTTACCAAACATATCTTGAGGTTTGTCTGTAATATTGATTACATTACCCCAGCTCGAACTCATTTTTCTGCCATCTGTGCCAGCGATTAAATTCAATATTAAAACATTTTGAGGAGTTTTGCCGTAACGTTCCTGCAGAGTTCTGCCGGCTAAAAGATTAAATCGTTGATCAGTACCACCGATTTCAATATCTGCATTTACTTCAACAGAATCATATCCTTGCATCAATGGATAAAGAACTTCTCGCAAGCTCACTCGCTTATTTACGTCAAGTCGTTTTTTGATATTTTCTCTTGATATAAAATCAGCCACTGAAAATTGATCTGCCTGAAAACCAATCTCTTTAAAAGTAAGTTTGGCAAGCCACTCGGAATTGTGATAGATTTCTACTTTATTGATATCCAAAATCTTACCAGCTTGTTCAATATAGCTTGCCATATTTTTCTTGATTTCTTCTTCTGTAAGCATCTTTCTTTCTGCATCTTTATCCGATGTATCCCCGATAAGTCCTGTAAAATCACCTACAATAAATATAATTTTATGACCCAAATCTTGAAAATCTCTAAGTTTTAAAAGCGCTACCGCTCTTCCTATATGAATGTTTGGACTGGTTGGATCAATACCAAGCTTTATTCTCAGTGGCTTGTTTTGCGCTATAAGTTTTTTTAGATTATCTTCTTCTATTATTTCCGATATCCCTCGAGTTAGAAGTTCTTCTTTAGTTTGAAATTCTTTATTCATAAATAAAATATACCATTTTCACAAAAAAAAGCCAATCGAGAAACATTGATACCAATATTATAAATTTATTTAATATCTACTGTGATTATTTTTTAGGATTTTACTACTCCTTCGCTAATTGGTAGATTGATTTTTAAATTTTAATTTTTAATTTATAATGAATATATGATAATTGTCCATGTTGATGATGATGATCTGATTTTGGAGCATTATGGCAATGCGTTAATTGAAGCCGGTCATGATTATCATCCGATTAGCAACCCCCATAAAGCGATTGATACCATCAATCAAATTCAACCTGAATTAGCGATTTTAGATGTGGCAATGCCATACTTAAATGGTATTGACCTGTTATCAGAAATCAGAAAAATCGAACAAATCGCATCCTTACGCGCAATTTATTTGACTAATATGCCCTTTTCTTTGTGCGGAGAAAAAGCCCGAGAATTAGGCGCGCTTGCGTATTTATCAAAACGATGGCACACTCCTCTTGTGGTAACCACCACCATAGACCAAATACTAAAAATCTAACTATTTTTTACGATACAAAATTGATAACCCGATTATTATTAAAATCACAGGCCAGAGTTTATCAAAATTCCATTCCGGAATAAAATTACTAATTAAAAAGATTATCCCCAGAACAATTAAAATTGTCGCAAGAGTATAATTTGGCTTGTGGCTCCCAAGATTCTTTTCTTTTTCCATATTTTCCTTTCTTTTATCATAAATATCTAATAATAATTGCGCTCGATAGCAACATTGCTACAAGGTGATAAAAATTATTTATCAAAAAAAGCATACTCGGTCTGCCGATAAATAGATAATCGCTAAGAGATGTAATTGCGGTAAAGCCAAGCCATAGCACAAAAGCAACCAAGAACCCTTCTTGATAAGTAATAGCACCCAAAGTTTGAATCATAATATTTAAAATAAAAATAGTCACAAAGAGACTCAAAATTATAAAAATATAATTGCTTTCATTTGCCAGCTTGCGCAAATCCTTTCCTCTTTTAGGCAAAGATTCTTCCCAAAGCTTGCCAAAACCATATTTGGAATACCAAAAAATTCGCAATAAAACGCACAAAATAACAGAAATTATTACGATCGGCCAATTTATAATAAGAGTAAACATATTCTTTTTTTATCTCAAATATATCTAAATGTAAATACTAAATCTTATATAAAAAAGTCCTTACCTGAAGTTGACAAAATAATAAATTGGGTATATATTCATAATAGGTCGTAAATAATTTTAGTTTGGAGGTGAAATATTATGCCAAGATTAGATGGAACAGGTCCAAACGGACAGGGTCCGATGACGGGTCGCGGTTTTGGTCCTTGTGGTCAAGGAATAAAACGAAAATTTGGAATGCGAGGTTTTCGTTGCCCCTTTATGAGCAATAAACCCGTTTCCCCAACAGATGAATTACCCGCTCTTAAACAGGAAAAAGAATTACTTGAACAAGATTTAGCAGATATCAAAAAAGAAATTCAAGATTTAGAAAATGAACAAAAATAAAAAAGCGGGAATCAGCCTCTTTATAAAAAGAGGCTGATTTGATTAGAAAAAATCTCGACTTCTTTACTTTAAGATATCCAAACTGTAAAATAAATCTTGAAAGAAAATGACTTTATGCAAAAAAACAATATTTTAAATGTAAAAAATTTATATATTTCATTCAACAATGATAAGATCATCGATGATCTTTGTTTTGATTTAAGTAGTGGTGAAATTTTAACCATTTTAGGTCCAAACGGATCAGGAAAAACTGTACTGTTAAAGGCTTTGCTTGGACTTATTCCCTATCAAGGAAAAATTGAATGGGATAAAAAATACAAAATAGGATACTTGCCACAAGGATTAAATCAATTACTGACAAAGGGTTTGCCACTGACAGTACAGGATTTTTTTAATCTTAAAAATACAAAGTTAAAAAATAATCAGATTATCGAGCATCTTCTTGCTGTAGGTTTAAAAAAAGAAATTTTAAACAAAATTACTGGAAATCTTTCAGGAGGAGAATTTCAAAGAATGCTTTTAGCTTGGGTATTAGCAGGAGATCCGGAAATCATATTTTTGGACGAACCAACGACAGGAATTGATCTTGGCGGAGGAGAAACAATATATTCATTACTAAAAAAGATTCAGCAAGAAAGACTGCTAACTATTGTTTTGATTACCCACGATTTAAACATTGTATACGGCTTCACAGACAAAGTGTTGTGTCTTTCTTTAAAGAAACATATTTGCTTTGGAGAACCACGTCAAATTTTATCTCCCAAAACCCTTGAAGAGATTTTTGGAACAAAATTAAAATTTTATGAACACAAATAGACAATGAACAATCAAATATTATTGAGTATAATTAGTGGAATATTCATCAGTTGCGTGGCTAGCTATTTAGGCACATTGATGCTCTCAAAAAAAATGTCAGTAGTAGCGGGACCCTTGGCTCACCTGTCTCTACCGGGAGCGGCGCTTGCAATAATTTTTGGCGTTAGTTTATTTTATGGGGTTTTTCCATTTGTAATCTTAGGAGCAATTTTTATCTGGCTACTTGAGCGAAAAACAAAACTGCCTATGGAAAATTTATCCGCTATTATCTTTGCTTTCGGAGTAGGTACAGCTTTATTGATTTTACCAACAGAACAAGCTGATTCAGCTTTGGTCGGTAGCATTGATACAATCTCTTTGTTTGAGACAATAGCGGTGGTAGTTATCTCTTGTTTTGCCCTTTGCTTGACAAAAATAATATATCCAAAAATGATGCTTGCCAATATCCATGAAGATATCGCTCAAACTGAAGGTGTCAATGTAGGTATTTACAATCTTTTGTACTTGCTTAATATAGGAATAGTAGTGTCTTTAAGCGTTTACTTAGTCGGAGGATTGATAACTGCCGCCCTAATAGCAATTCCCTCCGCTACAGCTAAAAATTTTAGTTATGATTTAAGAAGCTATGTATTTTGGGCGATATTTATCGGATCAATAGCCACTCTTGCAGGAATCTTTCTGAATAATTTATATAACCTACCAACAGGACCATTGATAATAATAAGCGGGGTAAGTATATTTGCTTTGTCAGCAATATTAAATAAAAAAAATTATGCCTAGACTGAGACTATGTCGAAAAATTAACTTTAACCCAAATGTTACATACTTTAAACCTCAAGGCGTTCCAATGAGATTATTGGATATGGTAGAATTGACTTTAGAAGAAATTGAAGCCATCAGACTAAAAAATATTGAAAATCTAGATCAAAATAAAGCATCGGAAAAAATGAATACTTCCCAAAGCACATTCCAAAGAATACTCGCTTCCGCCTACAAAAAAATATCTGTGGCTTTGATAAAGGGCAAAGCGATAAAAATTCATCAAAAATAAAAAGGAGGAAATATGAAAGTTTTAAAATTTGGCGCAGTATGGTGTCCCGGATGCTTGATTATGCGTCCCTTATGGAAAGAAATAGAAAAAGAAAATTCTTGGCTAAAAACTCAATATTTTGAATTTGATGAAGAAAAAGAGTCAGTAAAAAAATGGAAAATAGATAAAAGCTTACCTACTTTTGTATTTCTCGATAAAAATGAAAAAGAAATATTTCGTTTCAATGGAGAAAAATCAAAAACAGAGATAATAGAACTTATCAATAAATATAAAGATAATTAATGATAACAAAGCAACTCACAAAATTTTTTGTCTTTTTGATTTTCTTTTTCTCGTTTGGTAGTGCGATTACTTTTGCCCAAGAAAAAAATACTTTACTTTTTTTCTGGGCTGAAGGATGCCCTCACTGCGCCACAGAAGAGCAATTTTTAGATGATCTTCAAGAACAGTATCCAAATCTTCACATCAAAAGATACGAAGTTTCAAAAAATAAAGACAATCAAAATTTACTCACGGAAACTGGCAAAAAATTAAATTTTGACACAGGCGGAGTACCAGTTACAGTTGTCGGCAATGATTATATTATAGGATACAGTAAGGGATCCACTGATAAAAAAATCAAAGACCTCGTTGCCAAAAATTACTCTTCAAATATTGAAGGTGGAGAAATTTGCACCATCGAACAACCTTGCCCAAGCGATGAAAAAGATCCAAACACTAAAATAGATATTCCTTTCTTTGGTTATATTGACACAAAAAATTTTTCATTGCCCTTATTGTCTATTATTATAGGAAGTATTGACGGCTTTAATCCTTGCGCTATGTGGACATTGCTTTTTTTAATTTCTCTTCTGCTCGGAATGAAAGACAGGAGAAGAATGTGGATATTAGGATCTACTTTTATAGTTGTTTCGGCTTTGGTTTATTTTATTTTTATGTCAGCATGGCTCAATCTTTTATTGTTTATTGGCTTTATCGCCATTGTGCGAATAATAATAGGGCTAGTTGCGCTTGGAGGAGGAATTTATAACTTACGCGATTTTTTTGTAAATAAAGATGCCGGATGTAAAATCTCCGGAGAAGAAAAAAAGAAAGCAACAGTAGAAAAATTAAAAAAAATCGTTGGAGAAAAAAGTTTTTTGCTTGCTTTTGTGGGCATAATAGGGCTGGCTTTCGCGGTAAATCTGGTCGAATTAATCTGTTCCGCAGGATTACCGGCAATATATACTCAAATACTTTCTATGAGCCATCTATCGGGCTGGCAATATTATGGGTATATCTTACTTTATATTCTATTCTTTATGTTAGATGATATGATAATATTTTTTATAGCTATGACTACTCTCCACTTGACAGGAATCACCACAAAATATTCTAGAATTTCCCGCTTGGTCGGAGGTATTATAATGTTGATAATCGGATTGATATTGATATTTAAACCGTCATTGTTAATGTTCGGTTAGATATATATGACTAATTCAAAACAAAATTTTCAATCTCTGATAGTGTTAGCTATAATTGCAATAGGGATATTTTTTATATTTTCAAAAAACAATAATAAAACAATCCAAAAAGAATCAGACCAGAAAAAAAACAACGAGGAGTTAATAGTGTCAGCACAAGATACGCAAAATTCAAAATCAGATAAAATTTCTATCCCTGAAATGAAAAAAATTCTTGAGGACAAAACGCAAAGCGAAGCTTATACAATAATCGATATCAGAACAAAAGAAAGCTTTTTTGAGGGTCATATCGATAAAGCGATAAATATTGATCTAAGCGCAAATTATACAGACGAAGTCGAGCAATTAGACAAAAATAATTCATACATCATCTATTGTGAAAGAGGGATAACAAGCGAAAAAGCTCTAGAAATGTTTAAATCTATGGGATTTAAAAATATTTTTGATCTGGAAGGTGGCTATCAGGCATGGAAAGAACGATCGGCTAGTCAGTGATTACTTAGTATTTTAATATTATACTGCCGACAAAAATTATTGAATTATACTAAAGGATTGAATAATTTTTTCACAAATTTCACTGTATTGAGGTTGAGTAACAGGATATTGAAATCCCACTCTATACACAATATCATCATTGCCTTTTACATAATAACTGGTACGATGCGAAATTGTGTCCTCCCCTGTTAATTTAACTGCTGAAAAACTGCTTATTGAAGTAGAAGATAATTCTTCTCCTTTACTTGCAAGATCTTTTACTTCCGGATGGTTTGCAATATCATCTATATCAGGATTGACAATTGATAATATTTCAACACTGGCATAAGGATAAGAGCTGTCAGAATCCGGCTTGGTGGCAAACATCATTCCGGCAGGTGGAGGTGGCGCGTATCCTTGAAGTTTTTTATACCAATTTTGAGGATACTTTATAGTATAATTATATTCATCATTTTGATAAGTTTGCCATTGCCAATATTCATCACTCTCTGGAGCAATGGTTGGATTTGTTGAAATTTTTTCTTTTTTATAATTTTTATTATAAAAATAAAAAGCGCTCGATCCCCCTGCTATTAAAATTACAAGAAAAACTATTATCCATAAATTTATAAACCCCCGCCTTCTATTCATACTTCCTCCTTTTTAAAAATAGTTCTATAATATCAGTATAATAATAAAAAATTTATTTTCAAAATATAAATTATTATATAAGGAGGAGTTATGAATAACATATATAACGATCCAACAAGAATCAAACGGGTTGTTATTATTATTTCGAGCGTGCTTTCAATTTTTATTGTTGCGGTAGCTGTTTTGGGCTACCTATACTATGAGAAAAATAAAAGCAACCAAGTACTTTTGACCGACAAGACCAATTTGGAAAACGATAAAAATAATCAAGAAAAAGAAATTTCTGATTTAACCAAAAAATTAGAAGAATGTACTGCCTCTGGAGGTGAAACAACTGAAAAAGCCGCTTCAGAGAAAGCTACTCTTGAAAAACAAAAAAATGATCTACAAGACGAAGTAAACAGCTTAAAAGCAAAAACCGCAAAAGCCAACTCATATAATAATTTCTTCAAATATATGAACTCTATTATTGAAACCCATAACGGATTTACAGGATGGACCGATGCCGAATTTCAAGAAGGAAGACGTATCGCTGAATCAACAGGCGATACAACTTTTGCGTCAAGAGTAAACTGGGCATGGTATGAAACATCGGTTGATGTTACTACACGAGTTATTGGTGTTTGGAAGGCAATCGCCTCCGGAATTGAAACTTCATTAAAATAACTTATCTGCTCTATTTTCCTATCTTTAGCATTAAATAAATTCCCAGAGTATTCAATATAAAACTAATCAAGACAAATCTAAATTTGCTGATTTTTGAAATTCCCATTAAGGAAACTCCCAGTTCATCCGGTAACGGAGATGCAATAATGACTCCTCCGGCAAAAGGCAAAAACCAAGCTAAGTATTTTGTTTCAAACAGTCTTATCATATGCCGTCGTCGGATAGATGGAATTTTATCAAAAAGAGATTTTAAGTCCTGATTTAAGTTGTCACGAACAAATTTGAATATCACCAAATCTCCAATTACGGCTCCGATTCCTGCAGATATTGCGATCAGCGCGATATTCTGAATTTCTGCCAATTGTAGTAAGCCAAGTATGGATGTGGCAACTGATATAGAAGAAACAAAAAATATACCCAATAAAAACGAGCCGAGATATCCCATCGAGCCCAGCGAACCGATAAAGTGATAAAAAAAATCTTGTTGTGACAAAAACAGAGCGATAATGACACCCAAAATAAGAAGAAAAATTCCTTGATAACGCATGTTTTTATTATATCAAATATCTTTTACTTTATACAAAAGGTTCAAGTTTGATATTTAAAATAAGAAAAACAGTTTTAGAGATATTAAATCTATGGGATTTAAAAATATTTTTGATCTGGAAGGTGGCTATCGAGCATAGAAAGAACGATCGGCTAGCCAATAATTACATTAAAATAAAAAATCTCAATTTCTTAGCAAAGACGATGTTATTTGTACATTTTACTATCACTTTGAATTAATTTTGTAAGATTAAGAAAAGCCGAAATATTCGATATTATGGGGCCATAAACTTTTAATTTTTTCTACAAGTGCATTAAAATTGGCGGGACAATCGTCATCACAGTAACAATAAACTGTATGTGTTTTTTCTCCGATTGTCGTAGTAATAGTATGAGCTATAGAATCAAGAACCATAGATTTTTCATATTTTTCTTGTAATAAAAAGAAGTTACTATTCAAGATATATTCCTTTAAGGATGTTATTTCTTTAGAAGAAACGGTATTTAAACTTTTCTCTTCTTCTTGAGAAAAAACGATCACTCCTTCTTCATATACCGTTAAAGATTTAGGAGTGCTATCATGAATTATTAGTTTTACAAATTCTTTCATTTTATTAATTTGTAGTTTGGCGTATGTTTTATAATCGCTATCAATTATTATTGTTTGATAGCCCAAAAATTTAAGTCCGATATTATTATATGCTCTTTTTATATCACCTTTATAATTAGTCTCAAATTCAATGTAGGGGCTAGCAAAAAAACAAGAAGCATTCTTGGGACAGGGTAAGTTATAAAATTTGACAATTTTTATTTCAATATCTTCGCTTTCAATGATCGCGGTTTGATTCTCGTGTAAAATAAATTCTTCCCCTAAAAGAACTTGCAGGGTTTGATAATTAGGTTTTTTTAATGTTTTTATTGGAATACGTGTAAAAATTAAAAAAATAATTATTCCTACAAACAATATTAATAAAATTATTAAAAAATATTTTTTCATATAAATACGAAAGCATTAGATCAATATAAGTTTATCATAAGCATAAAACGATTCAAACCAAAATCTTAACTTAACAATAATTGAATACATAAAATATTATTTTAAATTTATCTAAAAAATCTGTGCTCAAAAATATGCATAGTGATATCGGCAATAGTTTTGAGCCCGAGAAATATTGTTAATGATCCATTGAATATGGTGCCAAACATTATGATAAGATGCATGGGTATTATTCTGGCATAGGGATAAAACATAAATAGACCAATATTAAGTTTTTTTGTATCATTTGGCTTATTGTAAAAATATGAAAATAGATGATTTATAAAAAATAACAAAACAGATAGCAGTATATATTTATATTCAGATATGTTTATGATATTTTCGTATCCTTTTATAAAATTGATATTTTTCATAAACATAAAATATACAAAATGAAAACCTCCAAAATGAAGTAGAAAAAAGAATGCAGTAAATATTTTCGTGCTATTTGTCGGGCTAACACTTCGTCCATTTATTTTTATTCCGTCTGTCGTGAATTCTTTGAGTTGTAATATCCGTATAAAATTAAATAAGCCAATAACAATACTTTGAGACCAATATATCCATATCAAAACCACAACATTCCAATTTTGATTGATTGCAAAATAAATAGTCGTAATATTTGAAAACAATAATAGCCACAGTGAAAAATCAGCTAATATACTTTTTCTGGGCTGATTATTATCAATCTCACTTTTTAGTGAAAAAAATGATGGTATGTCCACTGTGATTCCATGGCTTACTTTTTCGTAAGGTTTTATATCTTCTATCAATTCATTCTGATCTTTTTTTTCATCCATATTTTTCTTATCGCTAATTTTTAATCAGTTTGTTGTATTGACCTTTGGTGATAAAGATCCGACAATGATTTGGATTTGACAGATCCTGCTCCAGCCCCTGTCTTTGATCATAATCCCAGCCGATTACTCTTTTGGTCAAAAGATCGATATCAATATAAAACCTTGTATCTGAATCAATCTTTTTAATCATCATTTACTTCCTTTTTTTTAATTTCAATTGCAATATTTTGATAAATACCACATAAACCGTGGTTTTGTGATTCATTTTTTGCAAAAAAATTTTTATTTATTCGTTGTCAGATTTTCAGGTAGTGAATACAATGAGGGTTTTTTGGCAATGATTTTATATACATTTTCTATAAAATCTCCGCCGGCATATCCAGCGATAAAGGCGTAAAACTTAGTTACTTCCAAAGTGCCGTCCAATTCCACTACACCCTTAACCAACCACCCTGAAGCGAGACCGATAATACCTGATCCGATAATCACTGATAAAAAATACGGCCACTTGAACCCAACATTTTTGTATGATGACACATACTTGATATAGCCCACTAATCCACGGATAATGCCACCGGCAAATCCGGCAACAAGAATTGTATAATCCATTTAGCCCTCCTTTAAAATTATTTTTCAATATCATTATACCAAAACTCGGCAATGTCTAGACGGTAATCGATCAAACATATTTTTATGAATAGAATTTATTGAGATAGAGCCAACTTTAGTTTTATTCAACAATCAAAACCTCCTCGCCCATCATATCAATTATTTTAACAGCAATTTTCTGTTTCTTGCCCTTGATTTCAAACTCATATTTGGCTTTTACAAAATCTTTTTTCTTTTCCGGCACATCAGAAATACAGATATTGAATGTTTTGCCGTTATAGTCAGTATCAATCAAAACCACATCGATTTGCGCGCGAAAATCGGTAATCTGTTCGTCAAAAATCGTGCGATCAAGATCAAGCCGTTTGAGAATAGTTGGTGAAAAATAATCTGTGATTTCAACACTTGCTTTGCCGTCTTTTCTAGAAATTTCCACTTCCGCCCACGCCGGGTCAAATGCCATAATTCCGTCTTTTTGTATATCGCGATAGTCAATCCTATTCATTGGACGCAGTTTGTTGTGTCTGGCAATTTCTTCATCTATATCTAGTTCCGAACCACTGCAAATAACCAAAATATCTCGTTCTTCGTCTTTTCGTAAATCAAGCTCATCTTTGACAAGCTGTAAATCAAGTTTAGTAAGCGGTTTGTTAAAATCAATAATTTTAATGAGTTTATTCCCGAGCATTCCGTCAAAGAAGCTGTCAGTTTTTAATTTTTCAATTCCGTATTTCTCAAACACTAATCGTCTCAAAGTGCTGTCATCTTGAAAATCGTAATTATTAACGCGGTAGTGAAGAAAAGACGGATAAACTTTTATTTCATTTTTATCTTCATCAAGCAATGTATTTTGTTTGTTCTTACTTTCTTTTTCTTGCTCTTTGATGATTTTTTGCAATCGTTTGGAAATGGTTTGAATCGCACCCTTATTGAGATCACATCCGATCCAACGCCTGCCAAGTTTTTGGGCGACAGCTTGTGTTGTTCCACTTCCAGCAAAACAATCTAAAACTATTGAATCAGGATTTGATGAGGCTTTAATTATACGTTCAAGAAGAGCTTCTGGTTTTTGGGTAGGATAGTCAGTTCTTTGGCTGTCTCTATTAGCTAAAATTATTTCCCATACATCTTCAGTTGGTTTCCCTTCTGGATTTGCATAGTATTTTTTCCCATTTACAAGTTGATATGGACCAACATCATCTCGTTGAAACCTTTTTAAAACTTTTACATCATGTGGAACATATATTGGATTGAACAATCTTTCTTCTGATTTAGAAAAAACCCAGATATTATCATGTTTTCGTGGAAATGTACTTGTTGACATTCCAGCACTCTTATAGCTCCAAATTATTTCATTTCGGCATTGTTCTTCGCCAAACACTTCGTCCAACAAAAATCTCAAATGATGGCTTTTATGCCAGTCGCAATGTAGATAGATACTTCCTTGCTCACTCAATAATTCACGGAGCAGAATCATTCGTT
>CAZZBO010000017.1:0-17486 GCA_964652345.1 uncultured Candidatus Saccharibacteria bacterium
ATATACAAATATTTTCGAGCCAAGCCCCATTGATGGTTCTGGAAAAAATACAACCTTGTCTTCCGAATATATTTTTGTCGACAGATTCAAGATCATACTTTGGCGGGACTTATCAATACTCGAGCCAAAATATATCTCATCCGGAGTTTTAGTCTCAAGAAAATTTCCAAAAGTATTTGCAGTTTTAACTTCACCGGAAAAAATATTATTTGTTTTAAATCCGACTGTCGGATTGTATGCAATTGTCGCGCTTATTACTGTTCCTAAAAGTATAGATAAAATATCTCCTCCTTAATCAAAAATATTTTAGCAATCTATTGGAAAAATGCAAATTAAAGCTCTGAAGTTACCACGAAAAGATTTTTGTTTAGTCCTAAGTTAATTGAACCATCCAATCCATAAGATATAGATTTTCCTGCAAATTTCTTTTTCGAATTAAATACCGTATCCTTATCATCCAAATTTTCCAGAGCTACTCCGATAAAATAATATTTTTGTGGAATTTCCGCTAATTTGAGTCCATTTATGGTTCTTTCATTTAATTTTAGATAAAAATAAAAATAATTACTCCCAGTCCATTGATTTGTTGTGGAATCTTTAACCACTTTAGTATAATCAGGAAGGGATTCTGATTTTTGTTTAGGATCAGTAGGTAGTTTCGAAATGTAAGTTCCGACAAGCTCAGGAATCCATTGATTTTGATCTATATAACCGTTACAGCTTTGAACAGTTGAACCTGTAGATGAAGATTTTAATGTTCCATCTGAGAAAAAATAACAATAATAGCCATCAGATCCACCTGATGATGGTTGCAAATTATTAGGCTCAACCTCTCCAAGAGGATATTTTTTATTGACTGAATAATAATTATCCAGTCCGCTTGCGATAAGATACATATCCGATTTTCTGGTAGCATCTCGGCTAGATTTTTGCTGTTCAAGATAAACATTTACCCCTACTGCGGATAAAAGTCCGATAATAAAAATCACCAATAGTATCTCTATAATAGTAAAGCCAAAAGTGTCTTTTCTCCGATTCATATATTTATTATACACTAAAAATAATGTAAAAATCAAAAATCAAAATGACAATATAAAATGTAAAAATTTCTAGTAATTTTCAATTTTGATATTTAAATTTTGAATTTATGTTATATTTCTTCCTTATAATCTTGCGGAACTTCATCCAAAAATCTGCTCGGCAAATTTGTCTGAAACGATCCGCCAAACATTCGATTTTGAGCAAAAATAAGATAAAGCCGTTTCATCGCCCTAGTCATCCCTACATAAAAAAGCCGACGTTCCTCTTCAAGCTCATCAGGTTCAGTTAAACTACGACTATGGGGAAAAAGTCCTTCTTCAAGTCCGGCAATAAATACAATCGGAAACTCCAAGCCCTTAGCGTTATGAATAGTCATTAAAGTTATTGCCGGCGCCAAAGGATCAAAATTATCCAGATCGGTAGCCAATGCGGCTTCTTCTAAAAATTGGCTGATAGTTTCTTTGCTTGATGCAACCGATACAACTTCCAAAACATTTTGCCAGCGCGTTTCTCCTTCTTCCGTACCATCTTTATAAAAGTTTTTAATCCCAAATTCATCAATAATACTGCTAATAATCGTAGCCGGAGATTCAATATCAAGAGTTCGAAGACGGATAAATTTTTCAAAAAAATTATGTAAATTTTTCTTGGCTCTTGGAGTCACTTCTAGATTATCAATTGCTGATTCTAGATTTTTGATTGCGGATTTTAGAAAATTAAAATCTATCTTTGCCAGTGTGGTATCTCCGATTCCTCTTGGAGGAGTTTTAATGATTCTAAAAAAACTAATTTCATCTAGTGGATTAAACAAAAAACGAATATAACCCAAGATGTCTTTTACTTCCTTTCTTTCCCAGAAACGAAGAGCTCCTATCAAGCGATACGGAATTCCCTGCTTCATACATACTTCCTCAAAAAGCCGAGACTGCGCATTTGTTCTATAAAGCACTACAAAATCTTGCCAATTTAGATTGCTCTTTGTCAAACTTTTAATTTCATTTAGCGCAAACTCCACCTCGTCATAACCGTCCATTGCCGAATAAACGGTTATCGGCAAGCCCTCTTCATTTTTAGTCCAAATCTGTTTTTGACTTCGAAGATTATTTTTTTCTATCACCGCCTGAGCGGCGTTTAAAATATTTTTTGTGGAACGATAATTTTCTTCCAACTTTACCACAGTCGCATTGGGAAAATCGGATTCAAAATTTAATATATTAGTAAAATTTGCTCCTCGCCAGCTATAAATTGCCTGAAAATCATCTCCCACCACGCAAATATTACCGTGAGCTGACAGTAGTTTGATAAGCTGATATTGAGCATTGTTTGTGTCTTGATATTCGTCTATATGGATATACTGAAAAAGTTTTTGATATTTTTTCTTCACTTGCGGTTCAGTGGTAAAGAGATCAACGGTTTTTGAAATAATATCATCAAAATCAAGAGCTCCCGCCTGTTCTAATCTTTTTTGATACTGACAATAAATTTGGTAGACCTTTTCTGCAAATGGACCGTGCGCATATTGTTTATACTGTTTGGGATTAAGCAGTTCGTTTTTGGCTCCAGAGATAAAACTTAATACAGCGTTCGGTGAAATCTTTTTTGGATCAAATCCCAGATCAAGTTCGATTTTTTTTATCAAATCCTTTGAATCATTGCCGTCAAATATTATAAAATTTTGAGTAAAGTTTAGATTAAATATTTCTCTTCTTAATATTTTTACACAAATTCCATGAAATGTGCCAAGCCATGGCAGATATACTCCCAAGCCAAGCATTTTTTCAAGCCGTTTTTTCATTTCTTGAGCCGCTTTATTTGTAAAAGTAACTGCTAAAATATTTTCCGGTGAGATATTTTTTTCTTTTATCAAATAAGCGATACGATGAGTAATACATTTGGTTTTACCACTCCCGGCTCCTGCTAAAATTAAAACTGGGCCCTCTGTGGTTAAAACGGCTTGTTTCTGTGAGCTGTTGAGAGTTGAGAGTAGTTCGTTTTGCATCAAGTTATTTAATCAACCTCACTTGGCGGGGCATTTATCTTTGAACGTTCAAGATTTGCAAATTTTGTTTGATCTTTTCGAAAATATAGCTCTACTGTGCCAACAGGACCGTTGCGATGCTTCCTCACCAATATGTCAGCGATATTTTTTCGTTCTGTATCTGGCTCATAATAATCTTCTCTGTATATAAACATTACCACATCGGCATCCTGCTCGATTGATCCTGACTCGCGTAAATCTGCCAGTTGAGGAATTTTGGGTTGACGCATTTCAACTGCACGAGACAACTGGGACAGGGCAATAACTGGCACTCGAAGTTCTCTTGCTAGTCCTTTAAGAGCTCGAGATATTTGAGAAACTTCTTGCACTCGATTATCGCCTCCTCCACCTCTGCCAAAAATATTACTTGCTTCCATAAGTTGCAGATAATCTATAATAACGAGCCCAAGTCCGTTTTCTGCTTGAAGACGACGGGCTTTTGTCTTGATCTCCATAACTGTCGCCATGGGTTGATCGTCAATATATATTGGGGCTTCAGACAATATTCCCATCGCTCTTCCTATTTCCGGAAAATCATCATCGTTTAAATTTCCTGTTCGCAACTTCCATAAATCAACTCCAGCTGTTGAACATAAAATTCTATCAACTATTTGATCTTTTGATTGTTCAAGAGAAAACAAAGCTACTGGAATATTTTTTTCAATTGCCACATTAGCTGCGATATTCAATGCAAAAGCGGTTTTTCCCATAGAAGGTCGCGCGGCAATTATGACTAAATCAGACGGTTGCAACCCGCCAAGCAAATTGTCTAGATCTCTAAAAGCAGTCTCAACTCCACGAACCATACCCTTGGTTTTATGAATTTCATCAATACGATCAAATGTCTCGCTCAAAATATCTTTCAGTGGCACAAAATTTTCCCGCAGAAAATTTTGTCCAACACTAAAAAGTTTGCTTTCAGCTTCATCTAAAATCTCGGAAATCTCTCTAGATTCTGCAAAGCCAAGTTCGTTGATAGCCCCCGCGGCTGAAATCAGCCGTCTTAAAGTAGCTTTATTTGCGATAATATTGGCATATTCTGTTATGTTGGCAGATGTTACAACTCCCTCGGTCAATTCAGCAATAAATGATGCTCCTCCTATATTTTTTAATTTTTTATTTTTTTCTAATTCATTTACTAAAGTTACGGGATCTATGGGAGAATGTTTATCAAAAAGTTGCGCCATAGAATTATATATTTCTTTATGTCGCGGATCATAAAAATCATCTGGATGCAGAATATCCCCCACCCTTATAAATGCGTCTTTATCAATCAAAATAGCTCCTAAAATTGATCTCTCCGCTTCTAAATTTTGAGGAGGAACCTTCAAATTGTCTGGTGTTTTTGATTTCATTTAGCTTAAATTATTTATATAGCAAAGTTCAGTCTCTATCAAGCGCGTACAAAAGATATCTTAGATATACTTATGCAACTCTATCAATAAATGCAAAAAATTTATTTGTTGAAAATTTCTTCTGCCATTGTCGCAAGTTCATCTTGATTATTTTTTTTGATTTTTTTATTTTCCCGATTTAGCTTTATCTCCAAATTATCACAGGCAAATTTTTTTATTAGATCATTCAAGATTAACTTGGTATTTCGTTTGTTCAATTGTTCAAGATGAAACGGATAATATACCTCAATGATGCAATTTTTTCCATCTCGTAAAATATTGGCAACTTTTAAAGTCGCAAAAATAGAATGATTCAACAACTTAGTTGCGTTTAAAAATTCTTTTCTAAAAACTGCATCATCAGCCACCTCAAAAACTTCTACCTTCTGTTGAGTTTGTGAAGTTTTTTCTTCTAAATCTTGCTGAATAGCATTGTCAATTTGTTGAGTTTCTTTCTGGATATCTTTGTTAACGGGAAGAGTTTCAAGCATACTAAGAAGAAGAGGCAATTCATTGACGGGCGAATTTTTTATGTTTGGTAAAGCATCGACCATAGCAGAAGAAAATTTTAATAATTTTGTCAACTCAAGATTTTTTATGTATTTTTCGATGAATTTTTCTAATTCGGATAATTTTTTTTCTGGTTGAGAGCCATGATTAACTAAAAACTCCATTGCAAGCTTGTTGGTTTTTATCATCTCTTTTGTTAACTGTTCGATATTTATTCCCTGTTCTTCAGCTTTTTTTAATAATTTAAAAATTTCCCTGTCGTCTCCATTGCTCCAAGCTATAAGCAATTGTCTTACCAGCTCATAAGAAGGCAGACCTAAAAATCTTTCCAAGGTCTTTCGATCAATTTTTCCTTCTGGATTTATATTTTGAATTTGCTCTAGCAAACCTAAACTGTCCCGAAAAGATCCTTCTGCTACTTGAGCAAGAAATTCAATCGCTTCATCTTCTATCTTTATGCTTTCTTTCACGCTTACTTTTTGTAAATATTTTTTTAAATCAAGTATTGTTGCGGGTCTAAAATCAAATCTTTGAGTTCGTGAAATTATAGTTTGAGGCACTTTGTGAGGTTCTGTTGTAGCTAAAATAAACACAGCGTGTTCAGGCGGTTCTTCCAAAGTTTTCAATAGCGCATTGAACGCTTCCTTTGTTAACATATGCACCTCATCAATGATGTATACTTTTTTCTTTCCCAAAGTTGGCTTAAATCGAACTTTGTCTCGCAACTCTCTCATTTCATCAATTCCGCGATTACTCGCGGCATCAATCTCGATAATATCCAAAAAGCTTCCTTTATTTATCGCATTACAAATCATGCAAGAATTGCAAACTTGATTGTTTTTAGATATTTCAAGACAATTTAAGCTCTTCGCCAAAATTCTCGCCACAGTGGTTTTACCAGTTCCTCTGGGACCGGTAAAAAGATATGCATGGCTCGGCTTTTCTTCAGCCAAAGCTCTGCTGATAGTATCTACGATATGGCTTTGACCGATTACTTCGCTTAATGCTTGAGGACGCCATTTACGATAAAGTGATGTCATAATACGAACTTAGCACATTTGATTTTCAATTGCATGTTTTTTTAAAAATTAATTTGTTTTATTAATTTATGCTATAATTACACTAAATGAAGGAGGGGTCAAAAATAAATATAAAAAACTAACATTTTATTTGCCCCAAATTATCAAATAAATTATTTTTGTTATGGATAAAAATAGCAACACATCTAACCAAACAAATAGCTCGATATTATCAAAGCAAACAAATCAAGCTACTGGCACAAACCAAAGTTACAAAGTAGAAAATGTGACCTATCTTGATTTAAGCCAAGTTACTGTTTCCAAACAGATACTTGAATTGATACCAGAGCATTTAGCTCGCCATTATCAAGCAGTGGCAATCGATTTAAATGATAAGATATTATCAATAGCTATGACAGATCCGGGAGATCAAGAAGCCATAGAAGCAATTAAAAAAAGAACCGGTTACTCAATATTCAAATATTTAGCTACAAGCGCTGACATTAATCACATTTTAAGCCAATATCCCAGCGTCCAAAAAGAACTTGAACAATTTGAACAAAACAATACAGGAGAAGAAAAAGTAATAGTTGAAGAGGATAATGAAGAAGAAATTCAAGAAATTGACGCTTCAGAAAGTGCTCCAGCGGCTCGAGTTGTAGAAAAATTATTAATTCGAGCCGTGCAAGAACGAGCATCCGATATCCATTATGAGCCAATGGAACAGTCATTAGTGGTTCGCTTTCGTATAGACGGAATGCTAAAAAAAATCGTAACATTACCAAAAGCATTGCAACCATCAGTCATTTCACGGCTTAAAATATTGTCAAATTTAAAACTGGACGAACAACGACTTCCTCAAGACGGCAGATTTCAGACAATTGTCGATGATCTCAAGGTTGACATTCGAGTTTCATCCCTCCCTACGGTTAATGGAGAAAAAATCGTTTTACGACTTTTAAATAAAAGCTCAAGCTTGCTAGGACTAGACTCAATCAATATTGAACCGATTCAATTGCAAACTATCAAGAACAACCTTACAAAATCGCATGGTATGCTACTTATCACAGGACCAACTGGAAGCGGAAAATCTACAACTTTATACGCAATGCTCACCGCAATTATGAAAGAAACAATAAATATTGTTACATTGGAAGATCCCGTCGAATATAGAATAGACACAATCAACCAATCTCAAGTGAATTCTGAAATTAATTTTACTTTTGCTAAAGGACTTCGTTCAATATTGCGACAAGACCCCGATGTTATTATGGTTGGCGAAATTCGCGACAAAGAAACTGCTTCAATATCGATTCATTCTGCATTAACAGGTCATCTAGTTCTTTCTACTTTACACACAA
The DNA here is from genome assembly GCA_964652345.1 of uncultured Candidatus Saccharibacteria bacterium. GTDB lineage: Bacteria > Patescibacteriota > UBA1384 > CAZZBO01 > CAZZBO01 > CAZZBO01. Next base: position 7,364 of record CAZZBO010000017.1, read on the forward strand.
ATAGTGCAGCCGGAGCTATTCCTAGAATGATCGATATGGGGGTTGAGCCATTCTTGATTACAAGCTCGTTAAACACAGTAATCGCTCAACGATTAACCAGAAAATTATGCGAAAAATGTCGCAATAAGGCAAATTTAAACCCAGAAACTTCTCAAATTATCAACAATGAAATTTCAAATCTTTCGGATCAATACAAAAAAATGCTTCCTCAAGAACTTACTTTTTTTCAAGCTGTTGGATGTGATCAGTGCAACAATACAGGGTATAAAGGAAGAATAGGAATCTATGAAGTTTTTGACCTAAATCCCGAAATTGCTCAAATCATAAACAAACAAGTAAGTACAGATCAACTAAACGAAATAGCTATCAAAAACAATATGTTAACCCTTAAACAGGATGGTATTATCAAGGCAATACAAGGATTAACCACGATTGAAGAGATTTGGAGAGTTACAAAGGAATAAAATGGCAAAATTTATATACAAAGCTAAAACAAAAGAGAATACCATAGTAAAGGGAGCAATTGAAGCTTCCACCAAAGAAGAAGTTATGGCAAATTTAAAAAAAGAGCAATTAACTCCTCTTGAAATTGAAAAAAAATTTTCTTTGGGAGAAATATCTATCGGTGGAAAAAAAATATCCATAAAAGATCGGTATTTATTTACTCAACAATTAGCAGTTATGATTCGTTCCGGGCTACCTATTGTTGAAGCATTAACGATTTTAAGCGAAGAATCAGACAATAAAAATTTAAAACATATATTAAAACAGATCGCCACTGACATAAAAGGAGGAAAGGCAATATCTCAAGCATTTAATAAAACCGAAGCATTCCCAAATTATTATGTCGCCGTATTAAAGTCTGGTGAAAAATCAGGCAAGCTTGACAATATATTGATTCGTCTAGCAGATCATATGAATCAAGATTATCAACTTCGATCCAAGCTCCGTTCAGCATTAATCTTGCCCGCTGTTGTTCTGACTGTGATGCTTGTGGTAATTGTAGTAATTTTGGTGTTCGTCCTTCCCCAGTTGATGGCTCTATTCACAGAATCAAATGTCAAGCTTCCTCTTGCTACAAGAATATTAATCGGCTCAAGCAATTTTCTTACAAGCTACTGGTACATTGTTTTAATAACGATAACTATTCTATATATTGGATTGCATTTTTACCGCAAAAGCACGCATGGAAAACAATTGACCGACAAGATCAAGCTGAAAGTACCAATTTTTGGGAAATTAACCAAAATGGTTACTATGTCTCGTTTAACTGGCACGATTGCGACTTTAACATCATCCGGAATGCCAATACTTGAAATAATTGAAACCTGCGAAGGAATTGTCGATAACTCTATTTATAAACAAATATTAGTCAATGGCAAAAAGCAACTTGAAAGGGGTAAAAGTCTTGCAGAAGCATTGTCAAACAAAAAATATATTCCTCCACTAGTTAGTCATATGCTTAAAATTGGAGAAAAATCCGGCAATATCGAATATGTATTGACTGAACTATCAAAATTTTATGAAGAAGAATCAAATGCTATGACCAAAAATATGATGACATTGATGGAGCCCGTAATTACTGTAGTTTTAGGAGTCGGCGTAGCATTTATTGTTCTTTCGGTACTTTCGCCAATCTATCAATTAGTCAATGCAACATCATAAAAAAAATCAACAATCTGGTTTTACATTAATTGAGCTATTAGTTACAGTAACATTGATTTCAATTTTTGCAGTAACTTACTTAAACGCTTATACTGCCAATATTTCTATCTCAAAATATACCCGGTTAAAAACTTTAGCCGCGTCACTTGCGCAAGAAAAAATGGAATCTTTGAAAAATCTCACCTATGACGCATTATCAACCCAAAATGGAGCAATCTTGCCACAAGGCGCGATTCCTGACTCTGAAATTATAGTTCGCAATAATAAAAATTTCTTAGTTAAAACCACAATAGTATTTTATGATGATCCTTACGACGGTTGCGCTATTTACGTCGATACAGCAAATTCACAATGCGCTGACGGCGCAAACTCAAACAAACCTCAAGATTTATTTGTGGATGATTATAAAAAAATTACAATAAAAATTTTCAACCAAGAAGAATCAAAGCTTTATGCAGAAACCTCTACTTCTATCGCCTCACATGCCGCAGAAACTCCTACAGATACAGGAATATTGGCAATTAGTGTCATTGATGCCAGTGGCAATAATGTTCCTGAAGCGATAATAAATCTTACCAACGATAAGGTCAGTCCTATAATTAATATTTCGACCAGTTCAAGCCAAGATGCTTTAACTTTGATTCCCAAGTTACCCCCTTCTGAATCTAAATACCACATAGAGGTTTCCAAGCCGGGATACAATGCATCTTCGACATATCCAATTACTCAAGAGAATCCTACACCAAACCCTCCCGATGCCAGCATCATAATTCAAAAAGTCTCATACATTACATTAGTTATCGATAAAATTAGCAGTTTGCGAATTTATACTCAAAATGAATCAGGTGAAACTCCGCTTGCAAATCAAAGCTTTACGATTTCATCTTTAAAATCTATAGACACTGATGGATTAATTCCTAAATATAATGCTAATTTAAGCACTAACGAAAACGGTTTTGTCGAGATCAACAACCTTGAATGGGGCAGTTACAATATAACTTTACCAAATATTTATATTATTAGCTCAAGCCCATATTTACCAATTGGTTTAAATCCAAATGAGACAAAAGATATATATATAAAACTATCCTCCGATCCCACTTTATTAAGAATTTCGAGTCTGATCCCCACTTCTATAAGTAAAAACAAAGAATTGTTTACATTGTCTGGAGAAAACTTAAATTTAATTTCATCAATAATAGCTTCAAAACCTGAACAGACCGATATACCAGCGACTGACTCTGTGCTAGCTCCTGACGGAAAAAGTGCGACATTTTATCTGGATTTAACATCTGCAGAAATTGGCATATGGATTCTTAAAATCGCAAAAGAAGGTCAAGAGTTAATTCAAAACAATGCATTTACAGTCAATTAAACACAAATCTGCAATGAGCTTAGTGGAAGTGATGATAGTAGTGGCTCTAATTGGAATTATCACCGGTATTTTAGGTGATTTATTTATAACAACATGGAGAACTTTTAACTACACGAATGAAGCATTGACTGCTGAACAGGAAGCAAGAATAGCTATGGAAAAAATTGCTAAAGACTTACGAGCGGCTTCGTCTTTAGAATCAGTTTCAGCTAATAATGTTACTTTTTATCGCTATTTTGAAAATGACACTGTTGCCACAAGGATTGAAATATATTGGATACAAAATCGCATAGAATACAAAAAAACTACTCCTTTGGGCTCTTTTCCAAATATCACTTATCCTGCTGAAAATTCCACAGTGTTAATAATCTCTGAACATAATGCCAACAAAGGAATCAATCTTTTTGATAAATACGATGAAAACAATCAATTAGACAATGATTTAGCAATTGGACAAGTAAAAATGATAGGGGTAAATTTGATAGTGGATATCAACACAAATAGACCGCCCTCTCCTTTTACTCTGTCTTCAACTATAGGATTAAGAAATACAAAAACAAATTAAATGAACAACAAAAAAAATCAATTTGGCTCTACTCTAGTAATGACACTTGTAATAATAGGGGTAGGATTAATCTTAATCAATATTATTGCTGATTTTGCTCTTGTGAATTTGCGTCTTGGAAATAATTACAGCAAAAGAGCGACAAGTCGAGAAATTGCGGAAGCTGGAATCAATTATTATCAGTGGCACTTATCTCACAACAATAAGGATTATCGTGATGGACATAGTGAAATAGAATACCCCACCGCTCCTTTCGGTCCTTTTGTTCATATCTACAAAAATGCTAACGGCGAAACCATTGGACAGTACAGTTTGATTATAAATCCTCCAAATGCGAATTCTCCTTATGTGACTGTAACTTCAGAAGGAAAAGCAAATAATGATTCTCGTAGTATTACAATCGAAGCTACGATCGGAATTCCTTCATATTCACATTATTCTTGGGTTTCTGATGAAGAACTATATTTTGGACAAGGCGCAACAACTTTTGGCAAGATCCATTCAAATCAAGGAATCAGATTTGATGGCACCGCAATGGATTTACTCACTTCAGCGAAGCTTACTTACGAATATGGTTGCAATGAAAATAGCAAAACAACCAAAGAAGGTATTTGGACAAGTATCCCCCCGGGCGATTTTCGGGGAGGTATTCAGTTTCCGGTTCCGGCAGTTGATTTTACTCAAATCACAGCAGACTTCCAAAATCTAAAAAACGAAGCTCAAAAATCTGAAGGACTTTATCTGCCTGCAACTTCAGGATATAAAGGTTATCAGCTAATTATACAAAGTAATCCAAACCAAATTGAGTTAAGATATGTAAAAAATTCCACAAACCAAAATAAACTGGACACAACAGAATACGAAACAGTTCCCTATCCACAAAACGGAATAATCTTCGTAGAAGATAATGCTTATATATCTGGAGTTGTTAATGCCCGACTGACTATTGCAGTAGCAACCCTTCCAGATCCAAAGACAAAAAAGGATCAAAAAGGCGTAACCATCGTGAACGATATTATTTATCATAATAATATCAAAGACGGTTCAATAGTATTGGGAATTATAGCTCAAAATAATATCGAAATTGCCAAATATGTAGATAAAAATTTGGATCTTTACGGAGCTCTACTATCTCAAAATGGAGGAGTTGGGTTTGATTATAACGCTTTTAACGCAAATCTTGATTTGGGTATCTTAAATACTTATGGAGGAATAGCTTCAGACGTTGGAACATGCGGAGGGTTCGGAATGTCAGGATACAACAAAAAAGGAGATATAATCGGATTCAGTCAAAGAAATTATTACTATGATCAGAATCTACTTTTGAATCCTCCTCCTTTATATCCAACAACCGGATCTTATACCATAATCTCATGGAGAGAAAAATAACACAATAAATGACATAATCCAAATCTTCTATATCAATTTGTCGGAAAAAAATTAGTAATTTGAACTTTGTTTGACATTTAAATTTTTGATTTTAGGTTTATAAATCGTTCGTCATTTGAATTTTGAAACTAATTTGTATTGTATTATCTTTTTGATTTATTTTTGCTATGATAAATTTAGGAGGAAAACTTGTCGATTTTCTCAAAATCAAATCATTGCGTTGGTATAGATATCGGGTTTAATACTCTTAAAGTAGTTGAACTATCTCGAACTGGCAAAAAAATATCCATCATTGGTTCTAATATGGTTGGCATACCGTCCGCTTCTGTAAACCGTAACGGTTTTGCGCATAAAGATACGATTGCCACAGCTATTAAAGACGCTCTCGATAAAGCTCAACCAAAACCGATTAAATCGGACAATGTTATCACCGCCCTGCCTGAATCTTTGATATTTTCCAAAATTTTAAATGTCCCCAAAGAAATACCGGAAAACAAATATGAAGAAAATGTACTTCTTCAAATATCCGAACTGCTCCCCTGGCCGATAGCTGATACTTATTTTGACTGGAAGCTCCTTCCTGCTACTTTTACAAAAAATAAAAAAGATGAACAAAAAATATTTGTGTCAGCTTCAATGAAAAAACTTGTGGACGATCTTTTAGAGATATCGCATATCGCCGGACTGAAAATCGACGCTATAGAAACAAAACCGATCGCCGCTACCCGATCCTTAGTGGGGAAAAATGATAAAGGTTCCATTATTATTCTTGACATAGGAGCTGAACATTCAAGCGCTTCAGTAATTAAAAATGGCAACATTGAATTTTCTTCTACTATTTCAGTAGGAGCAAATGCAATTACAAGAAGAAAGGATCCGTCAAATATTACCATCACAGATTTGAAAACTTTAGCGGATCCTTTAGTTGAAAATACGATAAATAACATAAATTATTTCAATACTCGATTACACCCGGGTGGGAAAATTACCGAGATTAGACTTTGCGGAGGAGGATCAAACTTAACTGGGATCGACACTGTAATCTCGCAACGGACAAAAATAAAAACAACAAAAGGTGATAGTAGCATCAATTTCAATAATAAATTAAAATACGATCCTATTGCTCTTCAGATTTTTACTGTAGCAATCGGTTTAGGATTGAGGGATTTAATATGAACGGTGATTTTGACATTAATTTACTGCCAAACGATATAAGAAAACACAAAATAAACCAACAAAAATTTGTTCGAAATTTTTTGTATGCATTTTTGCTTTTTCTTACTTTTGTTACTCTAAATATTGTTCTTTGGACTATCGAATATTCTTATAGCGTAAGCCAAACTAATCTTAATGATTCGATCAAACAAACCCAAGCTAAAATTGACGGGTTACAATCTATACACAAAGAACTTCAACAATTAAATTTTAAATTTAATGTTTCGCAAAATGTTGATAAGCAGGCGATGGAGCCAGAAAAAATACTAAGCTCTTTATCTGCGCTCACGCCTCAAGAAATTACTATAACAAATGCTGATATTGATCTCTCAAAAAAACCACAGATTACTCTTCAAGGGAACGCTAATGCCCGCAGAGATATTGTAATCTTTAATGAAGCATTAAATAAATCTGAAAATTTTACAGGAGCTGATACATCATCAACAACCAAATTGACCAGTACACAAAATCCTGATTCTTTATCATTTACGATCACTGTTAATATAAAGGAAGCCAAGCAATGAAAGGCTCAATAAAAACATATATCCTTTGGATTTTATTTATAATTATCATTGGATGCGGTGGATATTTTATTTCTTGGCCGACATTCGATCGCATACTTTCTTCGCAAGTTACTCTTAACAAATTAAATCAAGAAGACAACGACAAAAAGAAGTTTCTTTCTAGCTTAGAAAAAATTAAAGAAACTAATGAAATCGAAAATTATATCAATAAATGGAACACAATTCTTCCTCAAGATCAAGATCAAGCTGATTTATTTGCCATAATGATTGAAGACTTAGCCAAGCAAAATGAAATACCAACTGACACTGTCAGTTATGAAAAAAAATCTGCTAAGCCCACAGGAATAACGCTTGCCCCGGAGATTGAAGCGATCAGTTATACCTTTTCAGGCAATGGCTCATATGAAGCATTAAATCAATTTATGACGAAAATTGCTAATCTAAGCCGTCTAAATTCAATCAAACATATTTCTATCGCTCCAAAAGAAGGTGGCTATACTCTCAATTTAACAGGAGAGATATTTAAAATAAAAGGCGCTTTGAATTATGAAAATTTAACTTCATTTACATTTTTTGAAGAATTAAAAACCAAAACCAAAGATTTCATTGAATTTATTCCCCCCTCCACCGAAGAAATCCCGCTTGGCAAAACGAATCCATTTACACAATAAATATGAGTACAAGAGAAAAACAAATAGTAGGATGTAGTTGTTTATTTGTAACAATAGTGTGTATTTTTTCTCTTCTATTCATTCTTGCAGGTGCCTCCCACTTTGGAATGAATGTAGGGGATCAAAATTCTTATGACTTTGCATCAAACGCATCAATGGTGGGATATCCCGATACAGCTGATACCACTGAAGCTAAACTCTGTTTAAATAAATATATCGAAACCCAAGTTCCCACATCACCCTTGAAGGATAAAGCCGAAAACTTCATATCTTCTGGTAAAGCGGGAACGGTCAATCCAGCCTTATTGGTAGCTATTGGGCAACAAGAAAGTAATCTGGGTACATCTGGCAGAGATGGTATAAGTAAAAACAATTATTATGGAAAGATGGCAGAAAAAAAAGTTCTACAAACTTTTGCAAGCTGGGAGGATGCTATCGCCGATCAAGGGCCTTATATGAAAAGAATGTATTTAGATGATGGTTTAACAACCATCCCTCAAATAGGAGGTCGCTATGCTCCGGTTGGTGCAGATAACGACCCAAACAATCTCAATAAAAATTGGATCCCAAGAGTAACACAATTTTATGATGCAATTACTACTCAATGCCCCGAATTTTCCAATGGAAACATAACCGCTATTGCTAATGCAACAGAGTGTGGCAAAAAAATTCTTGAACATGTCGCACTTTATAACGGAACTACTTATTGGTGCAATTCAAAAAATTGCAAAGGAACTCCAGGAAAATATTCATCTCATTGCGGACCTGTATCGCCGACAGGGCCATTACCCGGAATGCATCTAGATTGTTCTGGTTTAGTATCAAGAGTATATAGAGAACTTGGTCTGTTTTCAGAAAATTATTGTTTTTATACAGGTATGGTTTCAGAAATGGCCAGACAATCTTTGTTGATAGTAGAAATTAGTCCAGAAGACATTCAACCAGGTGATTTCATATTCTCAAAAGGCACTCGTGCTGGGCATGTAGTAATATATGTGTCTGGAGATCCAAAAGGAAGATTCAAAGCATGGCAATCAGGTGGAGATTGTGACAACACAACCTGCCTTGGGACAAGAACAGGCGGAGATAGATGGAGCCAAAGATACTTTAGAGCAAAAAAATGTGTGGAAAGTAAATAGGAGACATTATGAATCCAAAAATAAAATTTATACTAGTATTAACTACTATTGCATTATTTAGTTTATATATTATAAATTTTCTCAACAATAAATTTATTAAAAAAGTAAAAAAAATAGAATTAATTAATAAAATAATAGATGAAAAAATATATTATCCTTCAATCGATCAAGATGAAAAATATTTATATTATTACGTTACTGAGTCTAACCCGGGAATCTATAAATATTCATTTGAAACAAAAGAAAAAGTAAAACTATCTGACAACTTAGAAAATATTTTTAGTATTCAATATTCCAATGATTATACTAGAGCAATTTTGTATGTGAAGTATAATTATAGAACAGATAGTATTTATCAAGCACCTATAGAAGATGATGATTCCTTCACCTTCTGGCTTTTAGATCTGAAAGATCAAACTATTAAAAGAATAGGAGGGAATACTTCATCTGCAGTCTTTTTATCGAATAATCAATTAATTTATTACGAATATGACTCTTCAGCTAATATCGACCATTTTGTACTATGCTCTCAAGATCTTACAAACTGCAGACAAAGCGACCCACAAAAATATGAAGAGGGTGCAAAATTTCTAAATTGGAATAATGATTCTATTTTGGTTTATCCAAGAACAAGTGAATCAATCAATACAGTTTTTAATAAGCTTGATCTTTCAACATTAAAATCTGAAGAATTTAAAAACATTCCAGAAGGAAACTTTCTTAATATCGTTAATAATAAAATTTTCGGCTTTGATATTAGCCCTGACAACAAAAACAAATTATTTGTTTATGATATTGAAAAAAATAAATACAAAAAAATCAATATTCAAGTACAGCCACCAATATATTATAATGATGCTATCAATAATATTATTGTTATGTCCCTTGAAAAAAATACTAAAAAAACTATTTTTTACAAAATCAACATAAATAATCTAAAAAAAGAACAACTTAAAATGCCAAATAAAATTGATGTGCAAAATATAATTTTAAGTCAAGACGACACAAAGTTATGGTATATAGTAAATGATTATTTATACGAATTAAAAATTAAATAAAATTTTTCTTAAAAAACAATCGACCCTTACAAGGGTCGATTGAATTATTTTACTTTTAATCTTAACTTTGGATATCAGTCCTACTTCCCTTTTGCCAAGACTTTTTTAATCTTTTCCATTACTTCCCCCGGCATAGTCTCTGACTTGACAATGTAGTCATCAGCTCCGAAAGCAAGTCCTTTTTGTTTATCCACATCTTGGATCAAAGCTGTCAACAGTATTACAGGAATATTTTTAGTATCCTCATCCGCCTTAAGCATTTTTAGGACATCAAGACCATTTATTTTCGGCATCATAATATCAAGAAGAATTAAGTCATATTTCTTATCTTTTGCTTTTTTTAGCGCTTCTTCTCCGTCTGTAGCAGCATCAACCGTAAAGTCTTCCGCCTTCAAACGTTCTTCATACATCTGTCTTAAAATTATATCGTCATCAACGATTAAAATACTATGAGCCATATTTCCTCCCTATATCTTTACTTTAGTTGTGTTACGCCAAGCTGTCAAGTGCCTGTCCAGGATG
>CAZZBO010000018.1:0-9902 GCA_964652345.1 uncultured Candidatus Saccharibacteria bacterium
ACTACAATAGCGGCGAGAATTCCGATGATGGCGATAACCACCAAAAGTTCGATAAGAGTAAAGCCACCGGAACGGCGAGCTGACTCTTTTCTTGAAAGATGATAAGACATTTATCCTCCTTATATTAATTTACTTATTTATATTGATTATATTGTCCACAATAAAGTAAAAGTTGTCAAGATGGGGAAAAGACAGAACAATTTATAAAGACAGTTTAGTGTCAAAATTCAAATATCAAATCTCAAATCAATGTCAAAATATTAGTGTCAAAATTCAAATATCAAATCTCAAATCAATGTTAAGATAGTAATGTCAGGTTAAATTAAAAATGCAAAAATCAAAATGTAAAATGACAAGGCAAAATGATAAAATTATTTTTTACCTTTTAAGGTTAATATACTGGTAGCCAATATCTTGGATAATTCGTTTAATTCAGTGAGTAAATATTCAGATTCCTTAATCTCACCTTTATTGGTATCCCGTAATAAGGTTAACCATACTTTTGATTCGTTAGCAGATTTTAAAGAATATGTAAAAAAGTTGATAAAATCTTTTTTTGAGCTAGCTGAATTTGCTTCAATGTAATTAGCTAAAATACTTGTACCGCTTCTGATTAATTGCTTACCCATAGTGTTACTTATTGAATCCTTGGGTAGTTTATCAATGTATTTTAATAATTTTAAAACAAAGGTGTAAAGACGTTTTTTGAATTCGGTTTTAAAATTTACATTGTCATTTTGCACTTTGATTTTTAAATTTTGAATTATTATTGTATCGAGGTGGTGAGGGTGTAGATTGGCATAATTACAGAAAAAACAATAAATGCCACTCCAAGTCCAATGACAATCAATAAAGCTGGCTCAACCAAAGACACGAGACCCTTAAGCTCTGTTTCAACATCTTCTTCAAAATAATTTGCTACCTTAAATAAAACATCGTCAATTTTACCCGTCTGTTCCCCTACTAGTATCATTTGAGACACTATCGGATCAAAAAACGAATCTTTGGATATTGGAACAGAAAATGGAATTCCTTTTTCCACATCTCTAGCGGCTTTCATAAGCGATCTGGCATAAAGACGATTTGACATTACTGAAGCGCAAATTTGTATAGACTCGACTATTGGCACCCCTGCATCTGTGAGTAATGCCATAGTGCGAGAAAACCGAGCCATAAACACTTTTTGGTTGAGCTTGCCGAATATCGGCATTTGTAAAGTAATATTGCTATAAATAAGCGATCCTTCAGGTGTGCCAAGATATAATTTTGCTCCTACAAAAAATCCTACAAGCAACAACCCTATCAGCCAGCCATAACTGATCATAGCGTTTGAAACCGAAATTAAGATTTTTGTAGTCCACGGAAGTTCAACATTTGAATCAGTAAAAATAGTAGTAAGATTTGGTAACACTCGTGTCATCATAATATACACTACAACAATCATCGCAACTAAGATAAACGCGGGGTAAAACATAGCAGATTTTATCTTTCCTGAAAAAGACAACTCCGCTTCCAAGCTTTTTGCCAGCTGTTCCATAACATCATTTAATTTTCCTGAAGCTTCACCTGCTCGACAGATCGAAATTTCAAATTTTGAAAATACTTTGGGATGAACTGCGATAGCAGTAGAAAATGCAATACCGGATTCTATATTTTCAATAATATTGTTTATAATATTTCGAAAGTTTTTCTTTTTTGTTTGCGTAGCGATAATTGTCAAAGCTTGAGCTATGGGCAAACCCGAAACCAACATCGTGGCGAGCTGACGAAAGAAAAAAGCCCGATCTCTTGCATTTACTCTTGAAAATATTTGCTCAAAATCTAATTCTGATACTTTAAGTTTTTTTAATTGTGATTTTTGCATTGTTATTATTTATTATTTAAATATTTTTTGTTAGTATATCATCATCTTAAAACCTTTCGGGTCAAGCGCCCAAGTGAGGGCATCATCTATGGAAATTTCTCCTTTTGTAACCAATTCCGCCAATACTTTATCTAGCCCTATCATACCTTCAGAAGCTGAAGTTTGAATAATATTCTGCAACTGGTGAGTCTTGCCTTCACGAATAGTGGTGCGAACAGCTGAATTAGCAAGCATTATTTCACATGCGGCGATTCTTCCTCCAGACACTCTGGGAATAAGACGTTGTGAAACTACTGCCAGTATAACAGAGGCAAACTGACTTCTCACTTGCTGTTGTTGATGTGGGGGAAAAATATCAATAATACGATCAGCTGTCTGACTCGCCGAATTAGTATGCAGGGTTGTAAGCACCAAATGCCCTGTCTCCGCTATAGTTAAAGCGGCATCAATGGTTTCTAAATCACGCATTTCACCTACTAATACAACATCAGGATCTTCACGTAGAGAACTTCTCAACGCTCTAGCAAAACTATTGGTATCAGAACCGACCTCTCTTTGAGAAAGAATCGATTTTTTGTGTTCAAAAACATATTCAATAGGATCTTCAATGGTAATAATATGCTTGGAATAATTATTGTTAATAAAATCTATCATCGCCGCTAATGAAGTTGATTTTCCACTTCCTGTAGGACCTGTAAAAATTACTAGCCCCTGCGAAGGAGAAGCGTATTTTTGCAAAATTGGAGGCAAGCCAAGCTCTTCAATAGTTCGTATTTTATTTGGTATCAATCTAAGAGAAGCGGCTACACATCCTTTTTGATAATAAATATTCGATCTTAAGCGAATCTCTTTATATCCAAATGAAAAATCAATTTCTTTTTGCTGTTTAAACTTTTCAAGCTGGTCTTGAGTCAATAATGATAAAATAAATTTTTCTGCATCTTGCTCTGTCAAAGTAGTGGCTCCCGGAAAAGGAGAAAGCTTACCATCAATCCTGATAATTGGAGGAATTCCAACTGTAAAATGAATATCTGAAGCCCCCCTAGCGATTGCTTCGTCAAACATTGTTCTTATTTGTTCGGATATATTTTCTGTGTCTAACATATGCACCTCATATTAATTTAAAATTTAAAGATTAAAGTGTAAAAATTATTATAATTAAATAAATTCTTTATTAAGACAGGGGGCTCGGAGTTACGAAGCCCGCCCCCTATCTTAATAATCAACCCCCGACACGTATAATGATGTATCATCCTCCTCTTCACTTGGTTATTTATCAATACCATGTGAAATATGAGGCGTGACATATAGTCACGGTTATCATAAAACTGCCTGCCTGCCGCAGGCAGGCGGAACTCACCTGATAATAAATCAGTTTCAAACAGTCCTCGTTTTATGATTAAAAGAATATTAATTATTTTATCTTTAATAATAAAAAAGAAATTGAAATTTTTAACTGTAATTTTGAACTTTGATTTTTGCATTTTGATTTTTTCTGCCAGCTGGCGGATTTTTTATTTTTGTTATGTCTTTATTGTAACACGAAGAATCTCATCAATGGTAGTAATTCCCTTAAGCGTTTTTAAGATCCCGTCCTGCTTCATAGTAATCATTCCTTCTGCGGTAGCTTGTTTTAAAATATCAGAAGCTGGCGCTTTTTTTACGGCTAAGCTCTCGATACTCTTGCTCATTGGTAATACTTCATATATTCCGATTCTTCCCTTATAGCCATTTGAACATTGATCGCATCCTTTTCCTCTATAAAATTTTAGTTGAGTTTCATCAAATTGAGCAACTTTGATATTTTTAAGCTCTGATATGCCTTCCTTCAACTCTTCAATGACTCTGGAAGGGGGAGAATATTCTTCTTTGCAATTTTGGCATATTTTTCGCACCAGTCTTTGCGCTACAATCGCATTGATAGATGAAGTAATTAAAAATGGCTCTATCCCCATATTGATAAGTCGAGGAAGAACCCCAGAAGCATCATTGGTATGAATACTGGAAAGCACCAAATGACCCGTTAGAGCGGCATGAGTCGCAAGACTGGCAGTTTCTGCATCTCGAATCTCTCCTACCATAATAATATTTGGGTCTTGTCGTAAAACTGAACGCAAACCCTGCGCAAATGTAAATCCAATTTTTGGCTTGATCTGACATTGATTGATGCCCTCAAGCTCATACTCAACCGGATCTTCTAAAGTGACGATATTAACTCCGGGCTTAGATAATCGTTGCAAGACAGCGTATAGAGTTGTAGATTTTCCGCTTCCCGTCGGTCCGGAAGCTAAGATTATTCCGTAGGGCTTTTTGATATTTTTCACCAAAATTTCAAATCCGCTTCCAGTCATACCCAATTGCTCAAGAGAAAAAATTCCCACAGACTTATCTAATACTCTCATCACAATCTTTTCTCCAAAAACAGTAGGCATCGTTGAGACTCTTAAATCTATTTTATGACCCGAAACTTGAACATTAAATCTTCCGTCTTGCGGAATTCTCTGTTCATCGATTTTAAGCTTGGTTAAAATTTTTATCCTAGAAACGATTGAAGCGTGCAAAAACATTGGCGCTCGAATTATTTCTTGAAGTTCTCCATCAATCCTATATCTAATGTTTAAATATTTTTCTTGTGGCTCTATATGAATATCTGAAGCCTTTGCCTCTACAGCATAAGACACAAGAGAAGCGACTATCTGGGGAACAAGCCCTGACATAAATACATCTGCTAAATATTTTGGACTTTTTACTGTAAAACTTAAAAATTTATCAAGATTTGTCTCTTCATAGGCGGATTGAACACTCTCCTCAACTTCTTTCAAACCCTGCGGCTTGAGTTTGATTTGAGAACTATCAATATTTATGACTTGTTCGGGAACAGAAAATTCATTTGGGATATCAACTTTGGCTGATTTGAGATTTTGTTGATTCAAGCTGGGGTTTTGATGATTTTGTAAAAGTTTTTGTGAAGCAATTTTTAAATCTGTGGCTTCCGCTGGTTGATTCTGTCGGCTTGGGCTGAAAACAACCCTTTGCATATTTGAATTTTGACTCTGTTTATTTGTATTGATGCTATTTAAATCTGGAGGCAATTTTTTTGATTGATTTTTTTGAGAAGCCATATTTATCTTTGCTATCAGTTTTGATTCTTGATGATAAAGTTTTAATGCCTGATTTAAAGACTGTGGAGAAGTAACAAACTTTAATATTTCAATCTTATTTTTAGCTCTAATAAAATCCAGTATTTTCTTTACTTCAGGATCTTGAGGATTCACCATAGCGATCTTTATCACTTTAGGAGGTTTTCTGTATTCATTTGATGGAAAAGTTTCAAATACAATAATTTGATATTTTTTGGCAATATCTTCGGGAATCCTAGTAATTACAGGCAAAGGAATATTCATGCTTGTCAAGTCAACTAAAGGAACATGGGATTCAATCCATGGCTGTGAAGAAATCATAGCGGTATTTTTGCCCTGATATAATCTTCTTAATTGTTCAAGCTCGGATCTTATGAAATTTGTTTCTGTATTTTTATTATCGGCTTTTTGAGCAATTAGAGAATAATTTTGCAAAATCTTCAAATATCGATTTTTAGGAACAAGGGCAATAGATACATTGATATTCTTCTTCTTTTCAAGTTCCGATAAGATTAAAGGAGCGGGAAGAGGCAAAATTTTTGGATCCGAGATAGCAATATCTATCTGATTTTTATTTCCAGAATAAACAATTGTCTTAAATTGAGCAATCTCTTCTTTGGACAAGAGTGTAAAATAATTTGGTTCTACTGTTAAAAAATCAAGAGCTATAATTGGCAAATTGTATAAAACGCTATAAGCTTTTAAAATTACCTCGTCTGATATTTTTAAATTTTTTCTCGCATATTCTTCGATTTTTGAGTTATCATAATTTTTTATTAAATCAAAATCAGCTTTGCCAAGAATGCCTACTGTAAATAAAACGTCGGCAATGTTACGCGCCGTCGCCCTAAAATTTTGTTTTGGTTTAATATCGACGGCCATAGTTAATATCTTGAAAATGGATTATCTTTTGATACCTCTCCCTCCCCGACAGTAACTGGAATTCCTTCGGGCTTTCTTTGTTGTTTGATAATTTCTACAAGACCACTATCTATAATATTTGTATTTTCTATAATTTTTACCTTACTGACACTTTCTCTTACTTGTTTTGTGGGTAATACTTTCAAATAAATATAGACTAAAATACCTATTGATAAAGCTACAAATATAAGTCCTATGATAAGCTGAATTATCTTATTCATTGTTTTACTCCTTGAGCTGATGATGTGTTTGTGCTTGCAGAAGAAGAGCCACTGCTTGCTTCTTTTTTCAATGCGGATGACGCATAAGGAAAGCTCAAGCTAAATGAAGAAGAAACCGAAGTTATTCCCTTGTTATCGGTAGAACCGCTTGCAGTGAAACTTTTTACTCTTGCTGGACGAATATTGTTTTGGATTGCATAAAAAATATTGAAAAGCTGATCAAAGCTTGAATTTCCTGTGATGGAGGTAGGAACTTCTGCAATATTTGAAGCTGAACTGCCAAGTGAAATAGATGTTACTTTGAATCCTTGAGTTTGATATAAAGCTTCAAGCATCACCAAAAGTTCGGGGATTCCTTCATCTGAAGGAAGAGCAAGAGTGATTGTTTTAACATCTTCCGCTTTTTGCTGAAGCAGTGTATTTATTTTATTCAAACTATCTATAGCTTCTTTTGTTGCTTTTATATCTCGAGTAAATTCTTCTTTTTTGTTGTTTTGAGTTTGGATTTTGCCTATCAAAGATTTAGTGCCTATAAAATAAACCAGCACACAAACTACAAAACATATTAATATTACTCTGATATTCATTTGCCCATCCTTACTTGAGATAAGTCCACCTGTCCGGTCATAGAGTAAGTTACTTTAATTTTTCCCTCTTCATCGGTAGAAAAAGAAGTGCCGGTAAGTTTTAAATTTGTAATAGTAGAAGAAGATTTGAAAGAAACGATATTTTTTGCCAAGTTTGTAAGACTATCTGTTTGTCCAGAAAAAGAGATCGCTCCTTTTTCGTCCATAGAAAAACTATTGATCTGGCTTTGTTTTAGCATTTTTGAATTAAACTGGTTCCAAAGCTTTTTCCAGTCTATTCTTTCATTGTAATAAGCTTTTAATTCGGTATTTGCCGCAATGATGGCATTTGCCTTGTCTTCAACCGGTTTTAAATCGGATAATTTTTTTTGCGCATTTAAATAATTTGTTTCCAAAGTCTTAATCTGTGCAATATTTGCCATATAGAAAAAGAAAAATCCGATATGACCAAGCACAAAAATAATCGTGGCTGTTAAAATCATCTTTGTAATAGTATTCATTCCACTTGGATTAGTGTTGATCGGTTCGATCCCAGCTTCTTTAAAGTCTGGCCTTGGGGGAATTGGAGCAATCTCGGGATTTTGAGGTCTAGGAGGAGTTTGACGATGAAGCAAGTTTTGATTTTGTCCGTTTTGAGGTGGCATCGAGGTCGATTTTTGAGATTCATTAAAACTGCTCATCTTCTGAACATCTTTATCTTGATTATATTTCTGATTGGTTAGATTTACCGGATTGTTGGTAATATCGAACAAATCCCCTCCTTATTTTTATTTTCTATATTTTAATAATACTTTTATCGTATTTGGCTGTCAAACCTTTATTTTTTATTTTGTAAGATTTAGTGTTTGGGCGAAAAGCGGTAGCGGTTTTGATTGTAAACTGTTGTTGTAAGTAATGCGCACAGTACCTCCACCTGTGAGGTCAAATTTTATATTTTCGGCGATTATAAGACCGTTTAAGCTAATGTTGCCTCCATTTGTTTTGATATTGACCGTGCTTTTTGGAGCTAAAATGGCAAGCTGTAAATCTAAAGAATCACGGTCTGTTCCATTGATATTGATATTCTTTGATTCTGTGGCAAATCCGAGCATATCCGATGTTGTTGATGGTTTAAGATTTTTATCAATGGTAAAATCCTCCTGTTCTGGCAATATTATCGTGCCTCTTTGATGATAAGTCCTACCGATGTCCAGCGAAGTGTTATTGGTTTTCCACAGTCCGCCTTGGGGATGATAAGCATTGGTCTCTTGATTGATTTTCCCACTTGAATCTAGCCACCAATTTCCTGCATTAAATTCATTGCTTGAGATAGATTTTGCAAATTGATTTCGACCGTTTTGTATGGTACTGATAATACTACCAATATTGCTTGAGTTTATAGTAATGGAAGTGTATTGTTTTACACTTCCTTGCGTATTAACTGAGATTGTATCACTTCCCGAGATCATAACACTATTGTTTCCTACGGTAAGATCTGGAATATTTATATTAGCACCATATATATCGCCCTGAATTTCACTATCACAGACTAAAGAAATATTGTTTGATTGAGAAGTAGATGGCTGTCCGCTTATAGTTGCACTGACAAAGGCATAGTTAACATTTTGTCCGCATGAACTTTGAATCTCGCTTAATGGCTTTAAAGTGGCTTGATAAGTAATATTTTTTTCTTTTTCTCCTGGCGCAAAGTTAATCTGCCATTTAATTAATGCATCCTTATACCACTCATCGTTCGATGTCAGTGTTACTCCATCTTCTTGCTCATCATTCAGAAAATCAAAACTCCTATCTTGAAATACTTCAAGTAAGCTTATTTGATCTTCTACCTCTGCAGTTATATTTTCAGTAGCCTGATTTGTAAGACTGACGGTTAGGGTGAATTTTACAGTCTGTTGATCTTGAGAAGGTTCAAGCAAAGTTGTGTTTACTGTTTTTCCAATGGAAATTGAGTTAGTTACACCCCCTCCGTCTTTGTGTCTTACAACAATAAGCCCACCGCCGCCACTGTTTGAATTTTTGTCTTTATCTATTCCAAAATCAAATGTAGCTGATCCATTAGCAAACAAATTTTTTGGAGTAACTCCCTCATCTATAATTTTCTCACCCACTGTCGCACCAGCCCCATCCGTACTATACACAGTTATAGTATTTAGAAAAACTCTTTCTTCTGTCCCAAGGTGGTGACCAAAATCAACCATTGGCTCATATACTCCATTAAACTCAAAATTATTTGCCTCAAGCCAAATAGTCCCCCCACTTCCTCCTCCGGGAGTCGCTCTTGCATGTTGTGAGTCATGATAATGTTTTCCGTCATATCTTTCTTCAATATCCAATACAGCTATCGGGGAAGAATAAGACTTGCCTTCAAAAGTAGTATCAAATACATTGCTTTGTCCATTCGCCAAAATGTATGAACTGTGGCTAAGCAAAATGTTATCTGCGTTTATGTGAATCTTACCGCCACCGGCAGCTCCATCCTTCTCCCTCCATCCATCATTATCGACCAACCCAACTCCTCCACCCGATCCGTAATTATAGCCGATATTCTCCATGTTAGAAAAATTAATAACTTCGTTAGGATATCTATTGCTTGCTGTTTGTTTATTATAAGTATTATTATTTTTTCCACCAAATCCTCTATATCCACCTCCACCGCCCCATAATCTACCTTTATCTTCTCCTGATGAATCAGGATAGCCAGATCCTCCCCCTGGACCTCCTCCATCAGGATGATTCATATAAGAGTAATCTAGGTATGTAGCACCACTTGGATTTTCAAACCACTGCCAATTTTTATTAATATTACCACAAATATGATAAATATATCCATAACAAGTTCCTTCCCATTGAGCCCACCAAATTTTCGGAAGATTAATATTATTATACTTACCACCTGGATAACCTTGACCAGACACATCTATCTTGGCATTTCCTTCTAATACTAAATCTTCAGTGATATTCAAATCTAGACCCTTGCCGGGTGATGTTTTTATAGTAGCCCCAGCCCAAAAAAATTTAATTTGATTATCAATTCTTTGTTCTTGATAAGGTAAATTGTCTACAAAGGGATTATTTATGTCTGGAACATTAAAATAATACTTACCACAAAATCCATTTATCCCCCGAACTGTGCCACAGGTAATTTCAGATTTGTCTGAACTTAAATACA
>CAZZBO010000018.1:10002-16565 GCA_964652345.1 uncultured Candidatus Saccharibacteria bacterium
ACATTACCGTCATAATCAGGATTAAATGATTTTAGTACCCCTCCGTCTTTTATAGTTAGTGAATTAAGATTTATTCTGCCATCTGTAGCAACGGTTGCTCCATTTTCAATAATTATATTTTTTCCATCAAAACTTCCAATTGATTTAAAAAATTCATTCGATGAAATTGCATTTATCCGACCCCTGTCCTCAATGATTCCATTACTTGGATATAACAAGTACGGTTGATCTGATTGCAAAAATGTAATAGTATTCCCATCTTGAGAAACCGTATAACCTTTTACTAGAGTTTTAGATCTGAAAAAAAATCCTAAATATACAAAAGCAGTTATAAGAAAAATTGTAATAATTGAAAAATACAAAATCGTTTTCCAATTTTTTTTAAGATCAAATTTGATTTTTTTCATTCCCCTCCTATTTCTTAATTTATAATATCATCTTTAGTGATTTTTATGCAAGTGCCAAGTTTAAGATCGTTTGTTAGTCTTAATTTACCTATCCTTATTCTCTTGAGGGTAATTACATTCAATCCAATTTTTTGACAAATTCTTCTAATTTGACGATTTTTTCCTTCTTTTAAAGTTATTGTAAAATTGATAATTTTGATTTTTTGATCAATATACAAATCAGAAATTTTCATAGGTTGAAGATCTTGCCTATCAAGGATAAAACCTTTGGATAGATTCAATACTCTCGATTTTATTTTTTGAGGATCAAACTTGCAACTTGCTTTGATAAAATACTCCTTTTCATGCTCAAATCTCGGATGCGTTAAATAGTTTGCAAAATCTCCATCATTGGTTAAAATTATTAAACCTTCAGAATCTTTGTCGAGTCTCCCCACTGGATATACTCTTGGCTCTTTTGGAACTAGTTCGGTGATCAACTTTTTCGCATAAATATCTTTTAGACTTGTAGTGTAACCCTTTGGTTTATTTACCGCATAATAAATTAACCCTTTTTGATATCTGACGATCTTGTCTTGGTATTTAATAACATCATTTTCAGGATTAATTTTAGTGCCCAGTATGGTAACAACTTTGTTATTTACTTTAATTTTTCCATCTTGAATTAGTTTTTCTGCATACCTGCGAGAAGCGATACCACAATTGGCTAAATATTTTTGTAATCTAATTTCCATATCGGAAAAAGTATAACATTTAAATTTCAAAAAATGAAGACCCGTCACAATAGTTGCAACGGGTCGTGAAGTAGTATTTTGACGCTAGCATCAAGCCAGTCGTCCCAGTATGAAATTCACAGCTTCAGCCGCGGTGTAATCTGTTCGTCCGGTTATGTTTAGAATTCGCGGGACAAACGACAAGTCGTCTCCCAACGTAACTCCAAACGGTTCCCGATAGCCACTGGATCTAATCTGACCCAAGCCGATGTTTGCAAGAAGACAGTTGCAAAGACAGACTCTGCCAACTGTTTCTTCAGGGGTTCCTCCTTTTGCAAGAAAAGCCGAAATGTCCTCTGCGGGACAGCGACAACCGATTGAGCTATTTTCTTTCCTGAAAAGATCCCTAAGATATCCAAGATCGCAAATACGAGTTCGCAAAACATAGATGTCTTTATCAGAGATCGATCCGGGCATCCTTGCCACCTTGAAAGCAAACCCAGACGGGGAAGCAAGAGGATCGGTAAAGTTGTCGAACTTTCCCCGTAGGGCTTGCTCGATGAAAAACTTTCTTATCTCTGGTTCCAATCCGGATTCTGCAGACAAAGCAAAGATCGAACCTACCTGAACACCGGTTGCTCCCACTTCTCTTGCTAGCTGATATGCTTCAGGGGAGGCATACCCACCAGCAAGATAGAAGGGGATCCCCTGTTGTTTGCAGATTCGCGCCAATTCTTGCAAATCTGGCTTATCTCGATCGGTATAGATCGGCTCACCCCGCCGGTTGTACTGAATCGGCTTACTGCGAGGATTGGCATTGTGCCCGCCAGCGGTAGGACCTTCGACTACGAAGCCGTTGATCCCTCCCATTGACGCTCCCTTTATCAGCATCTTTGCCAGCACCTCAAACGATATTATGGGCATAAACCTTGGTCGTTTAAGAACGGGAAAGTTTGGCCCTACAATCCTAGTAGGATCAAATTCAAGGACAAAGTTGTCATCCTTTTCTGCTCCAATGACACTAAGCCGATATTGAATCGGCTTGTTTTCTGCCAAATCATTGAGAATGCTTGCAACCTGATTGGGAATTCCTGCCCCGATCAACACCCAGTCTATTCCGGCCAACATCGCCCCATAGAGAGACGAAACAAGCGGAACCTGAAGATGTTGCATCAAGTTGATGCCGACAGGTCGAGTGTGACCCTCCTTGGCCACAGCCACTTCCAAGTACACTGCCAAGACATTGAAATCACTGGCAGTAAACTCGGTAGATTGATCGCTTGATACATCAAAAACCGGATTAGGCCTGAAGGGTTCACCTTCGGGTTTACCAGCTTTAATGTAGTAGCGTCGCTTGAACTCCTGAGCAATTTCCTGATTAGGAAATGTTTCAAGAGCACGCAAGATGGCGTCGCGGTATCCACCGCTCTTTTGGAGCTGTCGCGCCTTAATTGGAAGTTGCACTATACCAGACACAACTCCTAAGACTTCGCCCCAGGTCGCCACACGGATGGCGGCTCTGACTAGAGGAGCATGAGACACGCCAGTCCCCATGCCACCGAGAACAACTCGAGGATTCTTGAAGTACACGGAACTGTGCCTCCTTTGAAATTTCGAGGTTCAAACCTCGAATACAACTATATCATAATATAAAAAATTACCAAGCTATATTTTAGTTATTTATCTAATTATAAAATTTATCTTTTATTTTCTAGCTACAAAAATGGCAGGGGAGAAGGGAATCGAACCCCTGTATCCGGTTTTGGAGACCGGTGTTCTACCACTGAACTACTCCCCCTCCATGCCTCTTAACAACATAATAATAACATATCTTTACTTTGTTTCTTTGTGCAAAATATGTTTTCTGCACCAAGAACAATATTTTTTCATCTGTAATTTATCGGGATTATTTACCACATTTTTCTTAGTATGATAATTTCGACGCTTACATTCACTGCAAGCTAAAACAATCTTTGGTACTTTTTTCTTTGATTTTGCTGTTGCCATTATTTTTCCTTTTCTTATTATTACTTAATTTTATTTTATGGTGCTGGGTGAGGGATTCGAACCCCCGAAGGCGTAAGCCAACAGTT
This sequence comes from uncultured Candidatus Saccharibacteria bacterium, assembly GCA_964652345.1. Lineage (GTDB taxonomy): Bacteria > Patescibacteriota > UBA1384 > CAZZBO01 > CAZZBO01 > CAZZBO01. The sequence goes on from CAZZBO010000018.1 coordinate 13,216, forward strand.
TTACAGACTGCTCTCGTTGACCACTTGAGTAACCCAGCAAACAATTCTCATTTTTTTTAATATTCTGGAGCCCACGCGCGGATTTGAACCGCGGACCTACTCCTTACCATGGAGTTGCTCTGCCACTGAGCTACGTGGGCATTTAGCAGCAATAATCACTAATTCAAACCTAAATAAACTATTTTTGCATGGAGCCGAGACCGGGATTCGGACCCGGGACCTTCACTTTACAAAAGTGTTGCTCTACCACTGAGCTATCTCGGCACTAAAAAATGAGAATTTTCTGCAATACAACTCTATCTTACCAAAAAATTCCCAATCATCATAATATACCAGATTAGAGTATCAAATTTATCTTAAATCTTCAAGCGTTTTACGATATTTTAAATTTGATGGTTCAAGCTCAATCGCTTTATTCAATGATTTTTTTGCATATACAATATCCCCTTTCGCTAAATAAGCGATAGCCAGATTATAGTGGCGAGAAGGAATCCCCGCATCGATCTGCACTGCGGCATTAAATGCTTCTACCGCATCAGAATAATTTTTTTGCTCTATATAAATTGCTCCTAAGCGATTAAAAATTTTATGATTATCTGGATTTTCTGCCGCAGCTCTCACATAATAAGATTCCGCTTGCTTAAAATTTTTCTGTTTAAATAATTCTTCTGCTTTGTTGAATGTATCACTATTTTCTATAAGAGCAGTTTTCTCAACTCTATGATCCTGATTCCAAAAATGCTCTTGATTTTTTTTAATGGACTTATCATAAATATTGTCGTTTTTCTCTGTATTCAAAGATGCATCTGGATAAATATTTTCTCCTCTTATTGAGGAAGCATCAGAATTTAGCTTTGATTTAGAAACTTTATTAAATTTTAAAATATTTTTTTTTATTTTTTCAGAAAAGTTACTTAAAAACTCAGATATTTGATTGATTATTTTATTGTTGGATCTATATGACATATTGTTATTTGTGTTTAATTTACGATTTGGAATTTTGCTTATTGATACAATAACCATTAACGCTAAACCTATAATAATAAATATTTCTGCTATCATTCAGTTAAAATATACTCCAAGATTAATTTATGGCTAACGTTTGCTTTCAAAAAATATTTAGCTTCATATATTTTTTGTATCAGATTTTTTGCTTTATGCAAGCGATTCAAATCATCATTAAAAAATATAAGCAAAGAATCTAAAAAACCATTAAAGTCTTGGATACTTTCTACGTTTTCTTGAGCAAATAAAAGACGATCAGCCAAGCTACTATTTACTAATTTTTCAAGATCGATATCTCTTTTTTCATATTTATGTTTCTGATAAAAAATTTCCACTCTACTTAAAATAGTCTTTATCAATGAATCATTGTCTTTGCAAAGCAAGAATATATGTGTATATCTGCTGGGCTCTTCCAAAGTTTTTAAAAATGCATGCTGGCTTGGCAGACTCAATGCTTGAGCATGTTTAATAATCAACGCACGACTCGGTGAATTAAATGGCAAGCGATTTGCTTTGATCATCGCTTCTTTCAGAGACTCTATAGAAATATTATTTTTTTCATCAGGTTCAAGAATAATCATATCAGCAGGACTGATTTTTTTTTGAGTTAAAAAATCTTTTAATTTCAAAAAATTTGCCTCAACATCACCAAAAAACAATGTTGGATTTTCAATAGCTTTACTTTTGTTTTTTTTGAAAAAATATTGCGCATCAATCATAGCTATAACATAGGCAAAAAATTTAAAAATAGCAAATTTGTAAATTATCAAATTAGTGATATATTAATAGTATGCAATTTGAAGATAAAAAATTAGTCTGTCGAGATTGTGGAGTGCAATTTGTATGGACGGCTGGAGAACAGGAATTTTTTTCTAAAAAAGGTTTTACCAATATTCCTTCTCGTTGCCCTGAATGTCGCAAAAAAAATCGAAACAAAAAAGACAAACCAACACAAAATCAAAAATTTGAAACAAGCGACAACCCAACGATAATAAAATGCAAAAATTGCCAAAAACCGGCAACTGTAAATTTTGCTGTTAAGAACCCTAATGATATTTTATGCGCTGGTTGTTTTGAAAAACAACTTGATCAAGCATCCAACTAAATAAGGTGGGGATATTTTCTGGTAATAGTTTTTTTGCATCTAGCGCAAACATAAACACCAGACATTTTTACAATATTTGGTTTGACTATTTTTTTTGTTTTATGCAAAGAATGTGGCTTGTTATTGCCTGACTGGGGCGCCTTGGAACAAATTGCACAAATTTTAGTATATGGTTTTATTTTCATACCAAATTATGATAACATAAATTACATCGTTAAACAAGATTATGACTTTAATCGAATTATTAATTGTAATATTTGGAATTTTATTCTCGCTAGCGATTCATGAAAGTGGCCATGCTTTTTTGGCTGACAGATTTGGGGATCCCACCGCTCGACAAGATGGACGAATCTCTCTAAATCCATTTAACCATTGGGATCCTGTAGGAACAACTCTCTTAATCGGATTGCTGATATTAAGAGCCGTCGGTTTTGCTCCTTTTGTGTTTGGCTGGGGTAAACCAGTTCCGGTTGTTGAAAGAAATCTTAATAATCCAAGAAATGATCAAGTGAAAATCGCTGTTTTTGGTCCAATTTCAAATCTATTAACTGCAGTGTTATTTGCCCTTTTATACCAGTTTATACCTTCGTGGCAAACAGGGATAATTGGAGGAGCTTTAGTATTAATAATCAGTATTAATGTTACTTTAGCTATATTTAATCTTTTGCCTATTCCCCCACTGGACGGATCGCATCTCTTGAGCGTAATTTTACCTGATGCATGGTATGATACCATAATCCGAAACTGGTCTTTTTTTATAATGCTTATTTTCTTTGTAATATGGTTTTTTCCAAGCATAATTGAAGTTCCTATCAGATTTATCACTGGGATTCTGATAAGTTGAGAAATACTTTAATTTGATATAAAATAAAATTGGCTCTGATTATTGATACAATCGAGCTTTAAAAATTTAAAGGGAGCTTGCTAATTTATTCGCAATTAATTCTGGCAACGGAAAATGTTGCGAAGTTTGACATCGCCGTGGCGATGGCAACAGAGCACCCACTTGGGTAAACAAGCTTCTGATTGTATTTTATAATCGGAGACAAATAATAAACAGGGATAAAATCTAAATATCTAAGTTCTAAGCAAAATAAAATATTTTAAATTTTTAGTTTTGTTTAATAATTAATTAAAATTTAGATATTTGGATTTAGAATTCGGGGAGTAGCATAGTTTGGTCCAGTGCGCCGGGCTGGGGGTCCGGAGATCGGAGGTTCAAATCCTCTCTCCCCGACCA
>CAZZBO010000019.1:0-12817 GCA_964652345.1 uncultured Candidatus Saccharibacteria bacterium
CGCCGCCCTGCTCGTTCAGAGCAGACCGCCAAAGAAAAGTTTTGTTTTCCTTTTAGAAGAAAAAATCGGGCGCGCGCAAATAAAAAATTGTGAACAAAACTTTTCTTTGTCGGAGCGAGCGTTAGCGAGCGGCGGCGGGGCGGAGCGTCAAAATTCAGCGTTCGGATTTTCGCTAAAAAAAGTTCGGATTTCGTTCAGCGTTCGGAGCCAGTTAATACTTCTGAACAAACATCAGTTATATAATTAATAAAAAAACCGAGTTAATAAAAATTTTGACTATTCCCCAGTAGTTTTGCTGTGTTCATAGTCTTGGCTTTAATTAAAAAATATTTGTTATACTTGATATAAGTATAAAGATAGGAGGAGAATGGTCACAACTTCAAAAAAGAAAATTATTTTGGTAGTTGCTTTAGCAATTATAGTTTTAGTATCAATTTTGTATTATATTTTTATTTGGCAAAATAGGGGTTGGAAAACTCTTAGTGGTTGCATAAGTTATGAAAATAAAAATTATGAATACACTCTTCAAGGAAAAAGAAATTGGTTTTTGGTTAATAAAGATATGGGATGCGATACAGATAATGGGATAGCTCAAACTTGGGGGTTGCTAAAGCAAAAAGTTGGAAAAAAGAAACTGAATATTGGGCAGATTTCAGTTTTAGTCTCAATTGTAAAACCTACAAGTCCCGATAGTAATAGTTTTAAGTACATAGCTTTGCCAGATAAAGAAATTTATGTTGAGCTTGGGCGGATCAATAGTACTATAGAAGGCAAAAATTTTAAAATTACTGATGAACAGTGGCAAGAAATTAAAAATTCGTTTCAATTTAAATAAGTGAAAAATAAAAAAGTAAAGGAGGAAAAGTGCCAAAATGGCTTAAAATATTATCAATAATAATTATTGTTTTCATAGGTTTGATATTACTTGGATATTGGAAGTTTGCCGGTTTTACCAAGAGTCAAAAATATAATCGGTGCGTTGAGTTTTGTGAAAAAAATATGACAAATGCCAGTAATGTTGAACCATGCAAATTGCGCTGTGAAGAAATTACAAAATATTCACCAAACGATAAGGCATCGCCAAAAAGTACCAATGCGACTACATCATCTCCAAGGGCAGTGAATACAAATACTACCAAAGAAATTACCAGTGTTAATGATGCGATTAAAGGAGATTATAGCTGTGAATGGTCATGGCCTCAAGCAATTATTCAAAAAAGTGATCGTTCGGTAATCAAAACCTGCACATCAGCTCTACCTTATTGTAAATACGGGGTTCTTGAAGAAAAAGATTTAGCTTGTTGCGCTACGGGTATAAAAAACGATGACGGAACTATGGAATATACCGGCTGTGAGAAGATAAATTAATCTGAATATTTTTGATATTGCGTTTATAGTAGCAAAAAATTGAAAAATTCCGAATACTATAATTGTAGTAAATATTATTTATTGTCGTCAAAAGTCAATTTGAAATTTAATATCAAGAGTAACTTTATTTAAACTATGCGAGGTAAAACTAAACATTTCTAATTCTTTTCAGACTATAGATATACGAGCTTTGTTTTTAAATGATAGTTTTATCGTCCTTTACGGTGTAGAGTCGACAGAAGATAATACGAATCCATTTTTTAAAATAATTATGTCAAAAACTTTAGATCTCAAAAAATTAGTTATTGAAGAATTTAGCGAAAAAAATACCCAAGAAAGATATTATGAATTGGCAGAAAATGGTTTTTGGATTAGTGAGAAATATTTTATTTCAAAATATTTCACCAAAAAAGGAAAAATTTTAGATTTAGGTTGTGGAACGGGCAGAACATCAATACCGTTTGTTAAAATGGGTTATAAGGTCGTGGCTGTCGATCTTGTGCCCGAGATGATTGAAAGTGCCAAGAGAATTGCAAAGCCAAAGCGAGGGCGTGGCGCAAGAATAGTCGGCAAGAAAAACAGAAATCTCTTAAACAACTTTGATTAAGATAGAGACCGAGTAATTAAAAAACATCTGTATTTGTAGTAGCTAAAATAACTGGGTTGCTAGGTATTAAAACCGAGAATTTATTAGAGAAATTATCTAAAAGTACATGTTGGAGTTTTATTCTAAAGTATCTTGTGTTTTTAATAGTGAATCCCAGATTCTCTCCAAATCATTTATATTTTTTATAGGACCCGTGGTGAATAAGCTCAGAATATTATTACATACCTCAACACTAATATTATAATTTTGATTTATTATTTCGCCGATTGTTGCTGGGTTAAAAACATAAAAGGCATCTTGTGGGTTGTCGGCATTTAAATAGTACAGCTTATCGAATTGAGTACTTTCAGTTGAGTGTAGCTCACTATTACTGATACTAGGGTGTTTTTCTGCATTTGGAAGGCTCAAAAATCAATATACCATCTTTTCCAGTTTTATTATTTTAATTCTACAATACCAGATACCAAACAACAATTATCTTTGGTCTTTAGAGTATATACTGAAAACATAGGTCATTGATTATACCGCCAACCATTTTTAAAATTCATCAAACGCTAATCATGCGAGCCCTGAATTTTTTAACGAGGGATTGTTCGGTGATAACATAGAAGTCTGATGAGAGAGATAAATATAAATAACTTGAATGAGTTTGAAACTTTGAAGTTTTAGTTATTCGGTGTCCATTATCTTAAAGATAAGAGAAGTGATTTTTAACCAGTTTGAGGTCAGATAAACTATGGGTCATGATTAATATTTCAGAGACTCGCTAATGTTTTTTTATTTTATAAATCTCGAAGAGTTGCTCAAAATTTTTTGACTCGATATTGATAATCTGATAACTTGAAGCTGACTTTTAAAAAATCCGAACATTTTATTGTCAAAAAATTATAGGTCTCAAACGGACCTTTTGTGTATATCAATCAGAAAGCAATAAATAACTTTGAAATGGAATTATCCTTTAGTGTAAAAAAAATTACAAAATATATCAGCTTAACAGTTGTAATGCTGATAATTTCTCATATACTATTTCAAACGATTCGTCTTGTTACTCCTTGCGATAATCTTTTTGGTATTATAAATTTTTTTGATCTCGACAATGAATCAAGTATCCCTACTTGGTTTTCTCAAATTCAGTTATTTATCGCAAGTCTGATTTTAGGGCTTATCGCAATCTACAAAAAAAAGCACAAAAAAAGCTTTGCAAATCATTGGCTTTGGTTAGCATTGATCTTCCTTTATCTTTCCATAGATGAAGGAGCTACAGTTCACGAAATGTTGATAGATCCAACAAAGCGAGTATTGAATATATCTTCAGGTGTATTTTATTTTGCATGGGTAATCCCTTTTATGGCTTTGGTTTTAGGTTTTTTGATGTTTTTTATTTCATTTATAAAACATCTGCCAAAAAAATATAAGATTTTATTTTCTCTATCTGGCTTTATTTATATCTTGGGTACTTTGGGCATTGAAATGGTAGGAGGAGAGATATTGAATATGAATCTATCAAAAGTCTATTATTTGATATCCGTTTCTATAGAAGAATCTTTTGAAATGATCGGAATGACTTTGTTTATTTTTACACTACTTACATTTATCAAAGAAACATCTAAAGAACCACTGATATTAAAATTAAAATAATAAAATCTTAATTTTAAACAGAGGGATTTATTTAAACTCTGCATAACCTTGCGTAATTTTAATTTTTAAATTATGGTAATAATACATAATTTAAGGAGAGATAGTATAGTTATGAATATAATATATACAAAAGCGGGTGATCACGGAATGACAAACCTTCCAGGTGGTTCTAAAATTTCAAAATCAAATCCTGTATTTGCCGTGTTGGGGCAAATAGATGCGGTAAATGCGCAAATCGGGCTACTTTTAGCAGAAGAAATCGCTGATTATGGCAGAGAGATGCTTATCGAAATTCAAAAAAAATTGATGGCACTAGGATCAATTGTGGCGGGGGTGGAGAGTACAAAAATTAAAAATATGATTGCTTCTGAAGATATCTTAAAATTAGAGCAAGAAATCGATTCTATGACGGAAGAAATGCCAGAGTTAAAACATTTTATTCTACCGGGAGGAGATCGAAAATCCGCTTTGGCTCATGTTGTTCGAGCGGAAGTCCGCACTTTGGAACGTCGTTTGGTGGGATATAATATTGATAATAAGATTGTCACAAGATATATCAATCGGCTTTCGGATTTTTTCTTCACTCTAGCTCGATATTTTAATTTTGATTCGGATATTGAAGAAATAATATGGTAAAATCAAAATATATATCATTAGTATCTAAATTATTAAGGAGGAAGCGTGGAAAAAAGGATTGCAAAATATAAAATTGGAGTATCCGGTTCGGCTACTGATAATTGCTTTGAAGGAGCTTATGAAAAAGCTCGAAAGGTTGGAGAGCTCATTGCCAAAAAGGGAGCTGTTACAGTTACAGGTGACACTAGCGGAGTGCCGTATGAATCAGCAATCGGCGCAAAAGATGCGGGAGGTATCACCGTGGGCATTTCTCCGGCAACTTCTCAAAGAGAACACGAAAAAAAATATCGTCTGCCTCTAAATAATATGGATTTGGTTATCTATACTGGATTTGCTTATTCGGGAAGAAATCTAATTTTTATTAGAGCTTGCGATGCTGTAATTTTTATTTGTGGCAGAATCGGCACTCTAAATGAATTTACGATTGCTTTTGAAGATGATAAGCCGATTGGGATTTTGACTGGCACAGGAGGAATATGCGAAGAAATAGATCATATACTGGAAATCGCCAAACGAGGACACGGCAAAGTAATTTTCAATGACGATCCGGAAAAATTAATAGATGAATTATTAAAACTTATAAAAAAGGATCAAAAATGAGAATATCTTTTTTGGGAGCGGCAGGAGAAGTAACGGGTTCAAATCATTTAATAGAAACACAAAATGCTAAAATATTATTTGATTGTGGGCTTTTTCAGGGAGATGATTGGCTTGTAGAAAAAAATTATGAGGATTTTGATTTTGATCCAAGTCAGATAGATGCTGTATTTCTTTCTCATGCCCACTTGGATCACTGTGGGCGATTGCCAAAATTAGTAAAGCACGGTTTTCAGGGTAAAATATATGCTACTGCCCCCACGATTGATCTGACAGAAGTTGTGTTGTTGGATGCTGCAAAAATTATGGAGGAAGAACACGATCAAGATCAAGAAAAGATAATATATCAAATATCCGATGTCCAAAAAACATTGGCATTGACTGAAGTGGTAGAGTACGATACCCCATTTCGGGTAAAAGATTTTGAAGTTGTATTCAAAGATGCGGGTCATATTTTGGGTTCGGCTTTTATAGAAATAAAAACAAAGGATGGATTGATTGCATTCTCAGGAGACTTGGGCAATAGTCCTGTGCCTCTTCTTGATAAGCCGGACAAGATAGATGCTATAAAAAATTTGTTGGTTGAAACAACATATGGAGACGGTTTGCATGATAACTTAAAGACACGCGAAGAATATTTGAGCGAGGCAATTGAATATGTTCACAGCACAAAGGGCACTTTGATGATTCCGGCATTTGCTTTAGAGCGAACGCAGGAGATTTTGTATATTCTAGATGATTTAATTGAGCAAAAAAAAGTTGAAAAATTACCCATATTCCTTGATAGTCCTATGGCGATTGAAGTAACAGATATTTTCAAAAAATATAAGCAATATTTGAATAAAGAGTCTCAACAAGAAATTAAAGAAGGGGACGATGTTTTTTCATTTACTGGCTTGACTCTATCAAGTTCGGTGGAGCAATCCAAGTCAATTAATCAGGTGAATGGTCCTAAGGTAATTATTGCAGGATCGGGTATGCTCCATGGAGGAAGAATTTTGCATCATTTAATTCGATATTTGTCAGACAAAGCAAGCATGCTTTTGTTTGTAGGTTATCAAGTAGAGGGTACGCTCGGTAGACGGATAATAGATGGAGAAAGAAAGGTAAAAATTTTTAATGACTGGATAAATGTAAATGCCAAAATCGCTAACTCTCAAGTTTTTTCTAGTCATGCAGATCAAAAGCAACTTTTAGACTGGATATCTCCAGCTTTTAATTCTCTTGAAAATGTTTATTTGGTTCATGGAGAAAAAGATGCTACAGACGCTTTTAAATCCAAGCTCTGTCAACAAACTAAAGCAAAAGTAATAATTCCAGATCTGAATACTTTTGAAGAGGTCTGATAGAAAAATAAACAGTTTTATCAATTAGATCAGACTCTAACAAAGAAAATTACTCTCTAAAAACAAAATTGGAGGGTATTTTTTGTATATGGGGATAATAATTGGGGATAAGTATATACACAGGGGGAGTATACTGTGGAAATCGAAGGGTATATAATAAGAGCTGTGGACAACTCATAAATTTAATGTCCAGGTTTAATTAAGTGCTAAATTATCAAAATACAAATTTGCAGGATGACTGACATTATTTCAAGCCAAATTTATTTATAAAATAACTAGAGTAGATCTTGAACTGAAGATCAAATAAATAATTAAAAATAAACAAGAGGAACTTTATGGATAGCAACAAATATATTTTTAGACTTCATAGGGTAGAAGGACAGTTGAGAGGGATTGAGAAAATGCTAAATGAAGGTAGAGACATAATTTCAATAGTTCAACAAATCGATGCGGCAAAGACCAGCTTGGCAAAATTGATTACAAAGATACTTGTGGATGATGTGTTAGTATCAAGCGAGTATATTAAAGAAATCCCTTCAGAGGGACTTGGATATATAAAAAAATATTTGGAGAGGGCTTAACTGTTTTTGTGAATATATACAGGCGTTCCAATATCTGCCCAATTATAAACGGATTCTGCCGCGCCAATCCCAAGCCGAATACAGCCGTGTGAAACTGCTCTTCCAAGATAGCTTTCTCCTTCTCGTCTTCCGTCAGGATAATACGGTAGTTCGTGAATCCCATAACCGCCACCGATTGACATCCACCAAGGCATATACACTTTAAATTTACTACTCCATGCGTTTGAAGATTTATTTTCAACATATCGTGTGCCTAATGGAGTTGGAGTAGACCAAACATTACCAGATGATACTTGGTATTCTCCAATTTTGTTTGTGCCTTCCCAAAGATACATTGTTTGGGTTGAAACATTGACTTCAATGTATTTGCCTGGATAAAGTCCGGGAGTAAATGGTTGGCGAACGATTTTTTCTCCACGAGCAACATTGTTAACTTGAAGAGCAACAGTCGTATTCTGCCCGACATTATTTTTTGAATTTAAAATTTCTTTGATTGTGGATATAAGCGCAGTTCGATTCAAGGCGCGTCCGTCTTTTCCTTCATCTAATACAGCGCTATCTATATCGGCAATTTTTTTATCAACTGCCTGGATGTCTATTTTTTTAGCAATTGAGTTGACATATCCACGCATTTTTTCATCAGAAATCGTCGCACTAATATTTGAGCCATTTATTGGAAAATCAAGCCAGCTCATTAAAATTGCTTGAGTGATGCTATATGTTTGATTCTCGAATGTGAGATTTATATTATAATTTGTAATATTTTTTGCTTGTTCTTTGGCTTGAGCGAAATTTTCTGTTTGTATTTCAGCTTTTAACACTTCAATCTGACCGACTATTGGCTGAGTGTTCAGGTGGTTAATGTTTAGCAAAATTGTCTTTTTTAATTTTTTGGAGTCTACTCCAATGCCATCAATAGCCGGGATATCTACCAGATTGACACCTTCAATTTTGATTGATGCATTTTGAGGATATTTGTTGACTTCGTCTGTAACCATTGTGATAAATTGATCAACTTTTTCTTCATCATGTTTTATTTCCAAACTGAAATCAATATCTGAAATAAGACTTTCAGTGAGGGAAACACCTCTCCAAAACAAATTTTTTTGTTTGCCTACACCATAAGCTTCATCTATTGCTTTTTGAATCTCATAGTCGACTCCCAGTTCGGAAGGGGTAGTAGAAAAATTTTCGTTGTTGACTTGTACGGTGATTTTTTGTTTAAGATAAGGATTTTTTGACTCTTGAATTTTATCCAGTGCATTTTCATATGTCATCCCGCCGATAGAAATTCCCGCGACTTTTACCCCAAAACTAATCTTGTCTTTGGTGTACATTCCATAATAAACCAATCCTACGGCACAAATCGATAGAAAAGCAAAGATACCGATCACCACAGCGGCAATCTGATGTTTTATATCTTTGTGATGAGGATGATCGGCGAGATATTTGCGTAACTGTTCGTCTCTCAATTTCATAACTTTATTTTAACAAAAATTTTTAGTAAACAATAGTCTCTAGGACTCTTTGCTATAAGGTAGATTTGTGGTAAAATAATTGTGTTTGTATATAGCAGAGGTGGATTTTGTTGTTTCTATATATAAATATATGTGTAGCTCAACGGTTAGAGCGCTAAGCTTTACACGCTCCTTGCGTAAGTAAGCACGAAGTGCGCTACAGACAAGGAAGTGGCAAGATTTGTATCAAAAATCTTTTACCTTAAAATAATAGCTATATCATAAAATTAATGCGCGTGTAGCTCAACGGTTAGAGCGCTAAGCTTTACACGCTCCTTGCGTAAGTAAGCACGAAGTGCGCTACAGACAAGGAAGTGGCAAGATTTGTATCAAAAATCTTTTACCTTAAAATAATAGCTATATCATAAAATTAATGCGCGTGTAGCTCAACGGTTAGAGCGCTAAGCTTATACCTTAGTGGTTCCTGGTTCGAATCCAGGCACGCGTACCAATTTAATCAATTTTTTTTAATAATAATTTTTGTTATTTGCATTTTTATTTTTTTGGCTCTAACATACATTTATGGCAAAACAAGACAATTTAAGTTTATTTGAAGCAGACAATATCATAAATGCAGTGAAAGAAGATGCTGACATATTGAAAGAAAAAATAATTGATCTAAAAACCAAACAAAAACCAAAAACAGATTTTAAAATAATTTCTCCATCTTTAATAGGTATGCTTTCAGAATGTCCAAGATGTTTATGGTCGCATTATAACGAAGGGATAAAAAGACCTGAAGGAATTTTTCCTAGTCTTCCAAGTGGGATGGATAATATTATAAAAACCTATTTTGATAATTACCGAACAAAAAATGAACTACCTCCTGAAATAAGCAAAGAAATCAAAGGTAGATTATTTCAAGATATGACACTATTACAAGATTGGCGATGCAACTGGAGGGGAATCAAATATCAATTTGATGAGTACAGAATGATTTTAAGGGGAGCGATAGATGAACTGATAGTTTCGCCAGAAGATAAACTTATACCTTTTGATTTTAAGACGAGGGGTTTTCCTCTTAAAGAGGATACTCACGTGCATTATCAATCACAGCTGGATCTTTACGGTCTTTTGTTTGAAAAAAATGGATATAAAGTGGCAAAATACGGATATTTGTTGTTTTTTTGGCCTCAAAGTTATAAAGAAAATAATACTATTTTTAATACAAAGCTCGTTAAAATTGAAATTAGTCCAAATAATGGTCTTAATTTGATCAGAAAAACATACGAAATATTAAACTCTCCGAAGCCACAAATATCATCTGATTGTCAGTATTGCCAATATAAAAACTCAAAATTATAAATAAATATTGATATTTTGTATAAACTTTTTTGTGTTTTTAAATGAAATTTTAGATACAAAAAGGCCTATTTTTACGAAATCTTAGTGTTATAAAAATTAATTTTTTGAATTTAAATAGTATATATTTTTACGGCACTTGAATACTGTATAAGCATTCGGAATATTTACGGAATTAGTATTTCTTATACTGAATTTATAAGTATAATGAGAACAAAAACCAAACAAATAAGTTTGTTGCAAAAAAAAAGATAGTTCGGTAAAATTTTGGATATAAATTTCATCGGAAGGATGTGTGTAGATATATGAAATATTTACTAATAGACAGAGCTGTCAGTATTATCCAAAAAAGTTTTAAAATTTTTTTATAGTTTTACTCGGTGCAAATTTTATATATCAAATTGGGGATAAGTATGGGGATATGTTCGGTAATTTGCGCTATTTGTTCGTATTTATACCTGTAAATATTTTCGGGAATTGTGGATAACTTGACAGGTTGGCAAAGATATTGTTTGATAAAAAAGTCTAAATACTTTAGACATATCTTGCGGAGGGGCAAGTAATTTTAATATACATAAGTAACGGAGAGGAGATCCGCAATGACACGAAATTTATTTAATTTGATTAGTCGAATTACTTTAGTGGCGATATTTTTTCAAGTTTTCGCCACAGCTTTAATTTTCAGCCCAAAGCAAGCTTTCGCCGCTATTGCCGGAGATGTGGTTATTAATGAAATAATGATTAATAAATCTGGATCTGGGTCGGGTCAATGGATCGAACTTTATTATACTGGAAACACATCGAGGGATGTTACGGGTTGGAAATTATTTGATAATAGAGAAACATCAACTATTGGCATAATTTTAGATAATACGGTTTTAAATTCATCCAATAGATTTTTAGCAATTAATGTTAGTGGTTTAAATTATGCAAGCAATGATAGTGTAGTATTAAAAAATGAATCGAATGAAATTGAGTCAAGGAAAGATTACACAGCATTAGATGTTCCGTCTATTTTAGGCAATACTCTTTCATTAATTCCCGATGGATCAAGCGATTGGATGAATGTACGTGCGACTAAAGATGCTCCAAATAATAGTATATTGCCAGAGCCCCAGCTCATATATCCACAAGACAAATCATACATCAATACAAAGGATGTTAATTTTACATGGAATACAGTTATCGACCCTGAAGGAGATACCTTGGCTTATGATTTAACCTATGGTCCAGAAGGACAGTCACAAACAACGGTCATATGTAGCAATGCTTCATGCAATATCAATTTTGCAAGCGACGGGAAATATATTTGGAATGTATTAGTTAAAGATGGTTTTGGGGCACGAACCTTAAGTCAGACTTACAGTTTTACGATTGACACATTAGCACCTCCAGTGATTACTATTGATAAAATTACAGGATCGGCAACATTAGATGGAACAGCTACAATTGATTGGTCGGCTTATTCTGATCCTGATGCGGAAAAATATTATATTTATGATTCTACCGATAAAAAATTAGCTGAAGTAACCGATAAAAAATGGATAACAAACACAATTACGGATTTTACGATTTATAAAATTTCTGTAATTGATCAAGCCGGTAATGAAAGTGAAAAAACATCCATCACTGTCGAAAGAGGCAAAGTATTTTTCAATGAAACTCCTCCACCGGGTGAAGTTCCAGTTATTACCCCAGTTGCAGGAAATCTAAAAGTTGGCGTATTAACTGATGATCCGAATTACGGCATTGTTACCAAGCCAGAAAATCCAGCGCATCTTTTAACTGACGATCTTAAGAAAAAAGCAGTCGGAAGTTACTGGACTTTTGAATATAATGGTGATAATAATGGGGGAATAATTCAGATCTACTTTACTCAAGCAGAGCTTGATGCCAGCCATATTACTGATCCGGGAAATCAATTAATTTTGTACTATTATAATAATAGTCAATGGGAGCCATACGGGTCTTCAGAATATATTTCTCCAAGTGATCTAAACGGATTTATAGGTTATCTTAAGACAACAGTAGGGCATTTTAGCGAATTTGTAGCAGTTGCAGATAAATTTGTTCCAACCGCTCCGACAAATGTCAAGCTTAGCCATTATGATTCAAAGCTAAAAATTTTATGGGATAGAGTAGAGGGGGCGATTGGTTATAAAGTCTATATTGGCACCTCTGTTTCAAATATGAACTTGGCTGAGGAGGTCGCTGATGGCAATATCACACAAATAGAGAAATCAGTCGAATCCGGCAAAACCTATTTTGTAAAAATTTTCGCGCTTGGCTACGATTCTCTTCTCTCCCCTGCTTCGGAAATCATTTCTCTTGCTATAGCTGGAGTTGAGCCGCAAGTAGTTTTTGCAACAGTGGAACCAACAGAAGAGATCGTCCCCTCTCCCGTTGTTTCAGAATCAATTTTGCAACCACCGATTGAACCTCCGATTAGTTCTACTCCAACTCTTGAAGAAGAAAAATCGGACGAAGAAGAATCAAGCACAAACAGAATTGTTATTTCTATCATTATATTGATTTTAGCCGCAGGAGCGGGAATTGGTGGGTATTATGGTTATCTATGGTGGCAAGATCGTAATCAGCCTGAAGAAAAAGCGCCTGTGTCCCCTGCTAAAAAAACAACGCCTGTAAAATCAAAGACTAAAAAATCAGCTTCTACCAAACGCCGATCATCTAGGTGGTAGTTATCAAGATAATACTTAAAATGAGAAGGCAAGCCAACAGCTTGCCTTCTTTGAAGTTTTTGGTATATTCATAACAAAGGAACAAGGATGGGAAAGAGACTATTAAAATTTATCGGAATGATAAGTAGCACAACGTTAAAGGTGGCTTTTGTTTTGTATATTGGGATTTTATTATTTAAAGCTATGAAGGTAAATATTGATATATCAAATCAAATTGCAGAACAAAAACAACAGATTGAACAGATAGAAATAAAAATAGAAAATATTAAAGATTTAATTGCTTATTATCAAACTCCTGCTTTTTTAGAACTTGAAGCAAGAAGGGAGCTTAATTATGTTCTTCCAGACGAAAAGGTAATAGTGCTTCCGCAATCGCAAGCAGAAGCGTCAGAAACAACTGAAAAAAATCAACGAATAACAAATGAAAAAATCGCAGATCAAAAACCAAATTGGCAACTTTGGTTAGAGTATCATTTGGGAAATTAATTCATGGGCTTAAAAAAAATTACTTCGTAAGTTTTTTCTT
>CAZZBO010000020.1:0-12359 GCA_964652345.1 uncultured Candidatus Saccharibacteria bacterium
CTAATAAATTTTTATAAAATGAAAAACGCTAAAAATAAAAATACTAATAAATCAAATAAATCAAATGAAGAAGAGGTTGATGAGGCATATAAGCAGTGGGCTCCGACTTATGATGAATATGCAAAAAATAATAATATTGCGGTTAAAAAAATTCATCCGATAATCACTAGAATACTAAAAGAAGAAGTTAAGGATGGAATTGGCTTAGATTTGGGTTGTGGCACAGGATTAATGACGCAAATTGCGAGTCAATATGCCACGGAAGTTATTGGCATTGATCGCAGTGTTGCAATGCTTAGACAAGCGAGGAAGAAAAAAAGCTTAGGAGGAAAATTAACTTTTCAAAAGGGCGATATGACAAATAAATTTTTATTCCCGAACAATCAATTTGATTTTGTTGTTTCTGCACTGGCGCTAAATCATATCCAAAATAGTGAACCGGTATATAGAGAGGCATATCGGGTTTTAAAATCTGGCGGCGTTTTTATTTTTGATGAGCCCGATAGCACTCCCCTGACCCCAGAGCAATTAGCGAATAAACCGAGACCGAAAGTTATCGACCCATTACTAAAAAATCGAGATAAAGGGGTGAATACTTGGTATTACCGACCTTTTGAAAAAATTAAATCAGACCTTGAAAAGATTGGTTTTACAATTGAAGAAATCGTGAAACCGAAATATGATAACGAATTAAAAGATTTAATAACGAATCTAAAATATCATCGTGGACGAATATTTTCGATTATTATAAAAGCCCGTAAAAAATAAAAAGAATAATGAAAATTTGCAATTTTAGATAATCTATTTTAAACTATAAATAATTGGAAAATTTAAAGATGAAAAGAAAACGATTAAAATTTTTAATTGCGGGACTGACAATAGGTTTAGTTGCTATAGTGATTTATTTCACTTTTCCATATATTTTTGGTTCTACGGCCTATCCACTTGAGTATAAGGAATTGATTGCAAAATATTCTTCTCAATATAATCTAGATCCAAACTGGGTTGCGGCAGTAATTTATGCTGAATCGAGATTTAATCCAAATGCTAGATCTCATGCGGGAGCTTCAGGATTGATGCAAATAATGCCCTCAACTGGAGCAGGAATTGCCAAAAAACTCGGGGTAACAAATTTTAAAAATCAAGATTTATTTAATCCTGAAACTTCAATATGGTTTGGGACATACTATTTAAGATATTTTCTTGATAGTTATGGTAACGACAAGACATTGGCAGAGATTGGGTACAATGGAGGTGGTAGAGCGGTAAATAGTTTTAAATCAAGACAAGTAATACCCCGTGAAACGTCTGGATATATCAGGATAATTCCTGCCGCTGAAAATGTTTATAATAGTCTATACGGTGAATGGTGGAAATCTATTCCTGAAGGTGCGAATATAATTATTACTTCAAATAGCTCCTCAACTGTATCGAATTCTGCTGGTCCACAAGATAGCGATTTTGTTAAACCAGAGAAAAAGTCTCTTTCAGTTAAAGATTTTTGGAGGGCGTTATTATTCGCCGGTCGTTATAATAAAGAAGAATAGTTTTCTTTAAAAAAAGAGATTTTTTGATATAATCACACTATGAAGAGCTCAGAACTCCGTAAAAAATTTATCAATTTTTTTATAACCAAACATCATCGACATATGCCAGCGGCAAAATTAACCTCAAGCGATGATCCGTCAGTGTTATTTAATATTGCAGGAATGCAGCAGTTCAAAAGATATTACCAAAACCCTGTTGCTTCCCCTGCTTCCAGAATAGTAACAATACAGCCATGTATTCGCACCATAGATATTGACGAAGTGGGTGACGATACACACCTGACATTTTTTGAGATGATGGGAAATTTTGCTTTTGACAACTATTTTAAAACTGATGCAATTGATTTTGCATGGGAATTTTTGACTGAAGAGTTAAATATTTCCCCGGATCGAATTTATGCAACTTATTTTATGGGTGATGGCAAAATTTCAGCAGATCAAGAATCGTTAAGTATCTTGCAAAATATTTCAAACTTAAAGAAAATTATTCCGCAATCAAAAAAAGATAATTTTTGGGGACCCACTGGCAATGAAGGACCATGTGGACCAACTGTAGAGTTTTATGTTGACAATATTGAAGTATGGAATCTGGTTTTCAATGAATTTTATCAGGATTTAGACAATAATCATACACCTCTTACATACAAGGGAGTAGATACAGGAATGGGTATGGAGAGAATCTTGACGGTAATCAATCAAGATAAAAATGTATACCAAACAGATCTCTTTGTTTCATTAGTAGGAAGAGTTGCGAACTTAGGCGTTGATGATCCTAAGTCTAGTAGGATTATTTGCGATCATTTAAAGGCCGGTTATTTTTTAATAAGCGAAGGAATAAGACCAAAAAATGTTGGAAGAGAATATATTTTAAGAAAATTATTACGAAGAGTAATGATGCATAAAAACATAAATGATGAGGTAGAAAGTATATTCGATGAAATAAAAAGTATATATTATGATTTTGATCTGATATCCCCAAAAAAAGCAAATAGTATATATCAAACTGAATTAAAAGTATTCAAAGATTCTTTATCAAAAGGACAGTCGGTTTTAGAAAAACATATTCAAAACAGTAAAAATCTTACAGGAAAAGATGTATTTTTGATCTATTCAACCTATGGGATTCCTTTAGAGGCTCAAAAAGATTATATAAAGAACAAGATAGATATCGACGAAAAAGGCTTTGAAGAAGAATTTGCAAGTTCACTAGAGGAACACAAAAATATTTCACGAGCCGGAATAGAGGCGAAATTCGGAGGACATGGCATTACCGACGAAGAGCATATTCCCCAAGAAATTACAATAGAAGATTTGCAAATGGTCAGAATGCACCATACTGCTACACATATGCTTCAGCAAGCATTGCGCGAAGTTTTAGGAGATCATATCCAGCAGAAAGGTAGTGATATAAGCCCGAATCGATTACGTTTTGATTTTTCACATTCAGAACCTCTGACTAATGAAGAAAGAAAGAAGGTGGAAGACTTGGTGAATACAAAAATCAAAGAAAATTTATCAGTCAACGCTAAACTTCTTTCTCTTGAAGAGGCGAGAGAGCTTGGTGCTTTAGCATTCTTTAATTCAAAATATGGGGATAAGGTAAAGGTATATTTTATTGGTAATTCAGATGGTACTGCATGGAGCAAAGAATTTTGTGGAGGTCCTCACGTAAAAGAAACCGGAGAATTAAAACAGTTTAAAATATTGTCAGAAAAATCATCATCTGCAGGGATAAGAAGAATCAAAGCAGTGGCTGGATAATTTTATAATTAAAATTGACGAAAATAATAAAAAGCGGTATATATTATTTCAGGATTTGTATCTTGAACTTTTTAGATTATCTAAGAAGTTTGTTGAAAGAAAGGAACAAACACAATGTCTTTCAAGATGGTATATATTCATTTCCCTTGTGGTCTTTATTATGCTCCTACTGTATTGAGGGGGATGAACACAGTATTGAACTGCACAAGTGAGAGCAATATCGAGAAGGACGAAGTCAAGGGGTATGATATCCAGATCGTTACCATAGATCCTTTGGCGAAATACGGGGAAGGAGAGTTTCATCGTCCTTACGGCAATGACGACGAAGTGCTTGATAGAACAATTTCATGGCTTCTAGATCAATCTCCTGACTGCATATTGATCGGTAGTTCTCGATCGATTGAGCGCAAAATCGTCAAAGCAATCCCAGGTGTTTTTGCGCAAGCAGGATTGACATCTCCATTTATGATTCATTTTGAGCCTGATCTGTGTAAACAAATCACAGACACTGAGCATCCCTTTATTTTTTCAACGCCAAAAGATACTGCTCATCTTTTGATTTTGCTGGTTGATCCAGACTTTGTTGATGCGATAAGAGATAGGCAGATGCCTATTATTCGTCAAATCATTGAGAGATACAATCGAGATCAAAATTTGAGAGTATTTAATTGGTTTGCAAACTAAGCTGTACTCCCGCAAAAAAAATTGCGGGAGTTTTCATTTTATACTTTAATCGTTTCGGATATGAACTATATTTATAAATAATTGATATAAGGAGGGGCAAACAAATGTTGGTGTTGTCAAGAAATGTTGGGCAGGAATGCTTCCTGCAACTTAAAGGCAGGAACGTAACCATAAAGATATTGAAAATTAAGGGGGCGAACACTGTGAGTATCGGAATCACTGCCCCTCCCGATGTGTTAATCTCGAGAAGAGAGTTTGAACAATCCTCGTCGGATGTAGATTGTTCAAACGATGAATCATCATCGGATGAATAGTCAAGAATTTCCACTTATGCGAAAAGGTCGTGAAACGTCTATCACGACCTTTTTTATTTTTAAAATTATTCATTTTATGTTATTATATAATTAATTTAGAGGAGGGAGAATATAAAAGATAAAGTTTTAAAAAAGTTTCATATCAGATCAAAAAATAAGCAAAAAAAGATAAAGATATCTCATAATGCTTTGGTTTTTGGTATATCTCTTTCTTCTTTGGTAATTTTATTTGCTTTTTTTATACTTTTTAATTCTCCCAAAACAGCAAAGGCACTGACAGTTTGCACTTGGACTGGAGCAATAGATAGTAATTGGAACAATGAGGGAAACTGGTCTGGCTGTTTGCCTGATACGGTTGATGAAGTGGCTTATTTTGACTCAACTGCAAAGTCTATCACTATTCCTGCAGGAACTTCGATCGGAGAGCTTGAAACTACCGCTGGTTTTACTGGTACTTTAGCTACGGGAGGCGCTTTAACGGTAGTAAATTTTAAAAAAGCGACTGGTTCAAGTTTTGCTTTAAGTGCAAATCATACACTTACGATTACAGGTCAGATTGCGATTTTTACTTCAGTTTTTGTTGCGGCCACCGGTTCCACAGTTGATTTAACTAACGAGACAGTAACCCTTACATCAAACGGAAGAAATTTTTTCAACCTCAAAATGGGGTATTCAGGACAAACTGTAACTTTAGCTGATGGGTCTTATGTCTTGATCAATGGAACATTAACAACAGAAAATGGAACAATAGTAAAAGCAAATGCTAATTCATATTTAATTTTTTATACAGACGTGGGAGTTAGCAACGCTTTGGTAAACAATAGCGCAAGTCCTGTAAATTTGGATACTAATAACATATATTTTGAAGCTGATGCCAGTGTTGAGCAAGTAAACATTGGAAAATTTAATTTAACTGGGGCTCTCTATGTTAGAACAAATCATACTCAGACGACATATAATTTAACTGGTCCTATATCTTGTTCACTAAGCGCTCACATATATCCTAATTCCGACAACAAAAAATCAATCCTTGACACTAACGGATACGATTTTTCTATAGCTGGATCCTTAATAGTCGGAAATGCAAGTTCGCCCACAAGAAATGGAAAATTAATCATTGATGATTCAATAGTGAGTATTACGGGTTCTGTCACAATTAGCAATGGAGGGGGCAACAATGAAATTGCTTTTACAGAAACCAACGGTTTACTGAAAATTGGCGGAGATTATTTAAATAGTGATATTCTTACTTCCGGATCAAGCGGTACGATAGAATTTAATAAGTCATCGGGGACACAGTCGGTAGTTTCCGGAGGGACGGGCGATACAAAAGCTTTTAATAATTTCATACACAGTGGTGAGGGAACTTTAACAACAATGACAAACGGGATAGATATCAATGGAGATCTTGGGCTGACTTTTGGTATATTGAATATGAACGTTGATTATTCAATTGGAGGCAATGTATCTATTGCCAGTGGGGCGACAATAATAAACCCTTCCCCCAATTTAATCTTTGACGGAACGAGTGTTGCGACATATACGGATTTAAATCCGACCATGCAATTGATCGGTTATGTTACAATAGCAAAAAATTCACCTAATTTGGCAAACAACAAGCTGACAATGCTGTCGTCAATGAATTTGACCAAACTGGTTGTCAATGCTGATAATACTTTTGATTTGGGAAGTGGAGGGTATACTCTAAAAATCACAGGAAATGGAGCATCATCTGAAGTTTTGACAAACAATGGAACTTTTAATCCCGGCACCTCTTTAGTGGATTATGCCGCTTCAAATTCTGGTGGAGATGTTGAAATCGCAAATGTTGCCTTTAGTAGCCTGACTCTTTCAGGATCTGATACATATATTCTTATCGGCAACCAGACCGAAACAAAAAAATTAACCGGTTCTTTAACTATAAATACAGGATCAACTTTAAAGGCAAGACCAGTGACAACAGATTACGATCTTGAAACAGATGGAGATATAAGTATATCCGGCACTTACAGTATTGTAGACACAACTTCGCAAGCAATTATCAAATGTCGTGATCTTACTATTAATGATTCCGCTTTATTAAACGGAAGCGGATCAACGGCAGGCATAGAAATTACTCGCACCTGGACAAACCTTGTTGGTACTTTTATAACAGGATCAACTGCGGTAAGAATGACAGGCGATGGAAATATCATAAACACCAATTCAGGATTAAGAAGATTTTATGATCTTTATATTGCTTATGAGGGCAAAACTACCACTATTGGAGTTAATGGTAATAATAGTTCGGGGGGAGTTGTGGTATTGCATCAATTAATCAGCGGATCAGGTTCGGTTAATACCGCAATTTCTTATAGCGCCATCTTGGTAGTTGAAACCTCTATTAGCGATCCTTATCTTACAGATGCTTCAAGCCCTGCAGTATTTAATACTGCCCTGCAAACTATCATAAGATGTACGAATGATTGTAATATTCCAAAGGCCAATTTTGGTGTTTTGTATTTGAATAGTTATGCAACCAATAAAAATGTAACATATACTCTCACGGGCGATCTTAGCACAAGTAATTATATAATAGTTTATAGCGGAAAAGATAACTATACATCTATATTGGACACAAATAATCATTTTGTTACTGTCGTCGGAGGAGGTATGGAAGTTGGTACCAATGAAGGAAGTGGAAATAACACAAAATATGGCAAAGTAATTTTGAGATCGGGAACTTATGCTTTTTCTGAATCCGTGATTATTTTTAACAACAGTCATTCAGGAACAAATATTTTGGAAGTAACCGAAGATGATGCGTTAATACAAACTAAAAGCTGGATAAACGGAGATACATTCACGAGCAACGAAAAAGGCACGGTCCAGTTTATTTCAGTGGCGGATTCTCTCATTACCGGTGAAACAAATTTTCATAATTTTAAAGTTGACACAACCAATATCGGCAATAAAAGAATAGCTTTTGAAGCAAATAAAACTCAAACTTTGTCTGGTGATTTGTTGATTACGGCGGATCTTGAACATCGATTATCGCTCATTCGTTATATGGGAAGTGGATCTGATCAATGGACTATAGACATTCCCTCGTCTATCTTAGCTTCAATTAGATATACATCGGTTGAAAATAGTACTGTTGCCGATAACAATACAATCAAGCTGGGATTGGGTTCTACGATTGGCGCCAATACAGCAGGATGGTATCTCAATACAGCTCCAAGCGCCCCTTCAAATTTAAGTCCATCAATTTATACAGATGGAACAACATGGACGAATAACACAACCCCTACCTTAACTTTTTATATCGCTAATTCTGATCCAGGAGAGCAGGCGCAATATGAAATTCAAATCGCAAGTGACAGCAATTTTACTGTGCCGATTATTGTTTATAAATCAAGCCCTGTGTCTCCGGGAGAATACTCATTTACTGTAGGTCAAGATAATGGATCAGGTAATTATTTTTATGGAGATCAAAATTCGAGATTAACAGAAAATATTCAAGGTGGATTTTTTTGGAGAGTAAGAACAATTGATACCGAACAAAGCGCGTCTTCATACACGATTGCCAATGCTTCCTTGCCATCTATAAAAATTGATATTTCCGCTCCTTCCGCTCCTGGGATTCCGACTCTTATATCCGCAATCAATGATTCAACTCCCACTTGGGGCTGGGAATCGTCTTCGGACCAGTCTTCTAATGTGGCAAAATATTTTATTCGGCTTGGGTCTACAATTGATGGTTTTGATATCGTGAACGAAACAGATATAAACACAGCAACAAATTGGACATGCGCATCTAATCTTTTAGGAGGAACATATTATTTTGGTGTAAGAGCGCAAGACAATGCAGGAAATTTAAGTGATTGGTCTATTTCAAAATCCGTAATTAATATTTCTGCGCCAAGGACCGTAACATCCCAAACTTCTGAAGATTATCAGTTGCAGTTGACTGTTGCCGATATATCAAATGTGTTTATTGATAAATATCTTAGTTATTTATATTGGCAGGAAATCAATCAAAAATTTATACAAGAGACTGCAAGTATAGAAATCTATCGAAATAATAAATTGATAAAACAAATCTATCAAAAAAATATCAATGAATTTGTTGACAAACTTGATACTTATGGTGACTTTGAATACGAAATTAAGTATTTGGACAATAAAAGCAATATTTTAATGCAATCAGCCAAAATTTCTATTTCTATCGCCAAACCAGCTGAAAAAGATATTGATTTAATTGTAGTTCCAAGCAAGATTTCAACAGATAAAACATCAGCGGTGGTTGGTTGGCAAACGGAGCTCCCTGCTCTTGGGTGGGTTAAATATAACAAAAAATCAATATCTGACGATCAGTATGTTTCAAGTGGATATCTCAATACCGATCATATTGCGGTTCTTACAGACTTAGATCCAAAAACCACATATAGGGTACAGGCAAGTTCATCAGATGTATCAAATAATAAGTCTATTTCAAAGGAATCTTACTTTAATTCAAGCTCTGCCATATCTCAAGAAAGAACCAAATCCAATTTGTTCTTGAAAGTAAAGCAATTCATCCAAAGATATTTTAAATGGTTTGGATTAAGCCAGGCGCAGGCAAAAAATGATGAATATAAAAACATCTTTAAACCCTTTATAGTATATGATTTAAGTCCGATTGTTTTATCTCCTAAGATAATTGTAGTATTTGATGATAATTCAAATATGCAAATTAGCTCTGAAGGAAGTATATATACTGACATTGTTAAAACTGGTGATAATTATTCTTTGATAGAAGCAGATAGCGACAAAACTTACTCGTTTAAAAATGATCAATACAAGTTTTCACTTAATCCTGATAATAAAAATCAAACTGCTCCGAATATCTCAAATATCAAAGTTCTAACTGAATATACTATGAGCGATGATGACTCTGCTCAAATAGCTATTGTTTGGAATACGGATCAATATGCAAGTTCGCAAATAGAATTCGGTATGTCAAATTCTTATGGAGAGAATACGATTGAAACAAAGTCCAATAATACACAACATATAGTAACATTAAACAATTTAAAACCTCACACCACATATCACTTTAGAGTAGTAAGTGGTAATGGTAGTTCTAAAAAAGCAATCTCAAAAGACTATAGTTTTAAGACGAAGTAAAAAAACAAACACTAAATTCTAATAAAAGATAATAATTAGTATTTCAAAGGATTTTTAAGTATATTCTTGAATATAATGCTTTAAAGTTATAAAGTAGGAGTATGATAAAGCCATATTTTGATAGGCAAAATTTCAAACTTTTTAACAGTGACTGTTTTGAAATTTTATCTTCATTGAGTGAAAACTCAATCGATATGGTATTTGCCGATCCTCCATATTTACTCTCAAATGGGGGTTTTACTGTACACGCTGGAAAAAGAGTTAGTGTAGATAAGGGAGAATGGGATAAAAGTAATGGGTTAAAAAAAGATTTTGAATTTCACTTAGAATGGATTAAAGCTGTTCGACGAGTATTAAAACCACACGGCACTCTTTGGATTAGCGGAACTTATCATTCAATATATCAATGTGGTTTTGCAATGCAGGTTGCTGGATTTCATGTTTTAAATGATATTGCATGGTTTAAACCAAATGCTTCTCCAAATTTAAGTTGTAGATATTTTACTGCAAGTCATGAAACATTAATTTGGGCACGAAAGGATAAAAAATCTAAGCATATCTTTAATTATGAATTAATGAAAAATGGAACTTGGCCAGAAGATGCATTAAAAAAACCTGGTTTGCAGATGAGATCTGTTTGGTCTTTAGGAACTCCAAAACCTGAAGAAAAAATATTTGGTAAGCACCCAACTCAAAAACCCGAGTTATTATTAAAACGGATTATTCTAGCAAGCACTAATGAAAATAATATAGTTTTAGATCCTTTTACCGGTAGTTCGACAACAGGTATAATTGCGGTTAAATATAATAGAAAATTTATAGGGGTTGATATAGATAAGAAATTTTTAGATGTTTCAATAAAAAGATATGAAAATATGAAAGGAGTAAAATGAAAAAAGGTGGAATTTATGGAGGAAATACGATTACTGGAATAAATTTCGAAGGAAAAGCAGATTTTATAACGCTTTTAGATGGATTAAAAGATTATTCTGTAGAAAAAGCTGACATTGGGTTTGATATTTTTTATAATTCTGAACTCGTTGGACATTCATTTAAAAAACATGATTTCTATAAATATTTAGAAAAACATAAAGTTGAATGGGATAAAGTTATATCAAAAAAACTATTACCAGATGACGCAATATATGTTATACGAGACAATACTTTATATATCCTCGAACTTAAATATCAAGAAGTTGCGGGTTCGGTTGATGAAAAGTTGCAAACTTGTGATTTTAAAAAGAAACAATATAAGAAATTAATGGCTCAATTAAACACTGAAGTGGAATATATTTATATTTTATGTAATTACTTCAAACATGAAAAATACAAAGATGTTTTAGACTACATTATTTCTGTAGATTGCCAATATTATTTTGAATATCTACCCCTTAAAAAAATTGGACTACCGATACCAAAAATATAATTTTATTTAGGGATGAATTTGGGGACGCTGCTATCTTGAATTTTATCCCAAGTCACCACGAGTAAATTTAGAATATAAAAGAAAATTAGAATATATCCCACTTCACAGTGTTTCGCAGGGCTTGAGAGGATTATTGTGCAATACCTATTACTTCTGGTCCTAATACTTCCCAAAATAAATTAAAGTATCCCCGCATACCATTATCATTTGGATGCCAGTTTATTCCGTTAGATAAACCTCCAGTTCCATCGGGATCATGGTTGTTTTGATCAAGCGCAATATCTTTTATAGATTTGAATGGAAGATTTTTTTTCAGACAAAGTTCGGAATTTGTCTTTTCTACGGCATAAGCAAAATCATTAACATAATTGCCGTCGGGATTCCAATCTCCAAAGCAAAATATTCTCGGCGCAGGGCTATTGTCGAGGAGTTGATCTAAGAGATATTCAAAAAGATATTTGTAGGTACCTGTCATTTCTTTATTTACTGAATCATACATCTGCTCACTGTTATCGTTTTCTCCTATTTGAATCGTTACCAAGTCGGGATGATAAGATTTCCAGGTTTCAATCATGTTTACTACATCAAGAAGTTTTCCTCCAGCTTGTCCGGAGCCGTGAGAGTTATATATATTGACAGCGTTTCTATTGTCAGC
This sequence comes from uncultured Candidatus Saccharibacteria bacterium, assembly GCA_964652345.1. GTDB lineage: Bacteria > Patescibacteriota > UBA1384 > CAZZBO01 > CAZZBO01 > CAZZBO01. The sequence continues at coordinate 11,536 of CAZZBO010000020.1, forward strand.
GCCCTTTAGGGCGTTTAATATCAGATGAACATAATCTTTGTTTTCCGCTGAAGCTTTCATACCCCAACCCGGATCTTGATTGTTATTCCAATCTCCTTTGTTAGAAAAAGTGATACTGTCTCCCAGAGTTAAGACAGTCGGAAATATCCTTTTGACAATCTGTTTGGAGCTTACTGTAAAATTTAATCCATTTTGAGATCCTATTAGATTGTAGATTTGCCCTCTCTGAACAACACCGGCATCAATAAGATTCCAATCTCTCGTGCCGTCATTTAATGTGGGAGGATCTGTATTAGTAATTATTCCATACAATATATTTGTGTAATATGTTTGGGCTCCCAAGCTTTGGTTCGAGCTTGATATTTGAAACAAGCCATTAGATGAACCAGTGACTCGCCTCGATGTATAAGTTTGATTTAAAGTATCGTTGATATATTTTAATATTTCACTACTAATACTGTTTGAGTTTAAGAAAGTTTGCGCTATGTCTGCGGAAGAGCTTATTTCGTTATTGTTTTTCGAGGTTGTTGCAATATTTATCGATTCTTCTGCGTAGTATGATTTTATAATTACAAACAAAATTAAAAATATTCCAAAAAAAGCAATGCTGATTTTTAATATTTTCTTTTTATTCATTAATCTAATATTAGCTTCTTACTCTTTTTCGGTCAAGAAAATTTAAATACATAAATTGAGCAAAGAGGTTAATCTTATTTTGGATAAAGAAATTTTTTAGGTTAATAATTGACAATTAAAAGTTTTTTTGAAAAAATTATAATACATACTATGTACACAAAGGAGGATGTAATAGAATTAGATAGACA
>CAZZBO010000021.1:0-2651 GCA_964652345.1 uncultured Candidatus Saccharibacteria bacterium
TTTTCTGAATTGATAATACCAGAAGTGTTACCTATGTATCTCAACCTCCGCATATCTTATGCAATCTTGAGAACTTTTTTTATTTTAATAATTTCTTTATCTTGCTGTTTTTGATTTTCTTCAAGTCGCTCAATCTAGCACTGTGTAAAAACTCGTTCCTGGTCTAGTCTTTGGACTATTACTAAAATCGCATCCAATTTATCATTCACATCATTTCGTAACGATCCTAATTCTCTATCGATTTTATTATCTACTTTATCAACTTTCTTTTCTAATCGATTTTCTAATTGTATTAAATGTTTAATAATTTTTTCTTCGTTCATATTTTTATATTAGTACCTTCGTTTCTTTTGTCAATTGGCATAAATCCAACTACAAACTCCCCCTTTTCATTAAATTCAATTTTATCATGGAGATTATAATAGTATATACTTTCATGAATTTTAGTAAGTTCTTTGGCGATGATTATTTCGCCACTCTTATAAAACATTGTTAATTCTTCAATCAACTTTGGAATTCGTGTGCCCCGTTCATAAAAAATTATCGGCCATCCGTTTTTATCTTCAGCAAGATTTTTTATTATCGTCTGCCGACCTTTTTTATGTGGCAAAAATCCGACAAAATGAAAATGATTAAAATCCCTGCCGGCAATTGAAACAAAATGAGTGAGAGCGCTTGCTCCCGGAATTCCTACTACTTCAATATTTTCTTCGCGAGCTTTTTCGACTAATTTTCCCGCCGGATCTGAAATTCCCGGAGTTCCGGCAGAAGTAACAAAAACAATTTTTTGATGAGCAGCGGCGGTAATAATTTTTCTAAGTTCACTTTCACGCGATTGCTCATGATATCGCCACAGTGGTTTAGAGATATCATATTTAAAAAGTATTTTTTTTGTAATAGTCGGATCTTCCGCTACCACAATATCGCACTCTCGTAATACATTTAAAGCGCGAAGGGTAATATCATCCAAATTCCCAATCGGGGTTGCTACTATATATAGCATAAAAAGAATTATAACTTAAAATAACCCAAGAATCCACATAAATTTTATAAATCAACTTATTATGGCTAAAAATGCACCAAAGCCAATGAAATCCGGTTACTTAATCAAGGCCTCCAGTCATCTGGAAATAATCATTTTAAAACTGCGTCTGTATCTTGAGCTGAAAATCGCCAATGAAACCAAAATTTTCCAAATTCAAGCAAAACTTGCTGAAATTGGGAAAATGCTCGGCGGATGGCTGAAATCTCTTTCTAATTCATAGCTTCTCACCGCGGAGCGAGCCCCATAATTTGAATTACGGTTGTCGGGATCGTTCCTGTTCAAGTTCGCGCCTCGATAGCCGCGGTTCCAGTTACCGTTCGGCACATTCGAGCTGGCGTTGATTAGCATTGTTATCCAGATTATTTTGTAATCGCAATCACAAAATATGCATTGGTTTGCTATTTAGCCACTTTTGTGGCTGGCAATACCTAACACATGAAAATTTATGAATTTTTTGCCTGAAACAAGCTCTCATTGATAATGAGGGTAAGCTTTGAGTTTTAAGCAAATTACGGTAGCTTGATCCAAGTCAAGTGTCTTTTCACCGCATTAAAATTGCAAAGTCAAAAAACAAAATAAGATCCGCCTTCCGGCGAAAAGCTCAAATATCAAGATTTTAAATTTTCACCGCGGAGCGAGCCCCACAACTTGAATTACGGTTGCCGGGATCGCGCCCGCGCAAGCGCGCGCCCCGATAGCCGCGGCGCCAGTAACCGCTCAGCACACCCGAGCCGGCGGGGAAATATGATCCAAACATATAACAAATTTTACCATTACCACCAAAGTCGTCAATCTGTTGGTTGGTTTGGTGAAGATAAGAGATGGCTTGGGTAATCCAAGCTTCGGGAGTTAATCCTTGTTCTTCTGTATATTGGGGATCTTCTTGGGTTAATTTTAGATATTCGTTTGGGGTTTGATTAGCTTCAAGCTGTTTTCTCTCTCCTATTGTTATTCCTTCTCCTTGAGCAGGAATATCTACAGTTTCTTCAACAAATAGCATATCCCAACCTCCATTAAGACTAGGATCAGAAGAGTTATTGGCTTCTTCTAAAAGTTGTGGTTTTGTTTTACCTCCATGGTCGTCTGGATCAAATCTGATAGGATGATATACAAGCTTTCCGTCAATATCTGCTCCTTTGTATCCTTCCCAGACAAATAAAGGTTCTTCTTGATTAAGCTCAAGAGGAGTTCCGTCTGTAGATAAGAGTTTTCCTTCTTGGGAGTGTTTTATGAGTTTCCGTTTGTAACGGTCTTGTAACACATCCAGTGACATTGCCGTAGGAACTAAAAGAAGTTTAGTAAATCCTTGTTTGGCTTTTTTTTCTAAAATTTCCATCTTTTCTGGAGTAATGCGAGATAGTATGTCTTCGTATTTGGGAATCGGATATTCTTTGCCATCTATTCCGATAACGCCGATGTCTTGGCATTTGGGTAATATCTCCAAAACTCCGGTCTCCTTTAGGGCTTTAAACTCCGCTTCCCATTGGTCGCGAAGACGCAATCTTTCAGCTAGAGCTTCCATTCGTAGTTCAAATGAAACAATTCCATAAAGTTCTCTAAGTTGAATGACTAGTTGTAAGAACTCTTGATAGTTTTCATCAGTGTC
>CAZZBO010000021.1:2751-10069 GCA_964652345.1 uncultured Candidatus Saccharibacteria bacterium
TCCTGAAGAAATTTCTGATGATTCATCTTGATCAAATTGTCCTGATGATTTATTGGTTTCGGTCATTTTAGCTTGTTATAATTGTATTTAACCGTTTTTTGACAGATCCAGGTAATTCGCCTCTATTAAGTAAATCAGTCAGAAGTGCTGTTCTCCTCTCTCCTAATGGGTTTGTTTCAAATCCTTCTTCATTTTGAGTCGGCCATTTTGTTCTTTCTGGAGGCATACCGAAACAAATTTCTACAGTATCTCTGGGAGCAAGCCACTGAAAATTATCAGCTTTATTTAATGGATCACCTAACTGAAATCTTGCTACTCCCGCGCCCGCTTCAATGTCTTGAGAGAGCTCCCATCCTGAATCAGTAGAAAATAATCCTTCATTTTGAGCTATTTGATAAAGAGCGGTTTTTTCCGACTCCCGAGCGGCTTGATTGATAAATTCTTGGAAAATATAATGATCAAGTTCAAAACGCATATTATCATTTTGCCATGCCCGAATAATTCTATCCAAATGTCTCAATGAAAGCACTTCATTTCCGATCATTTCTTTGGTTAAGCCACTAGCCCCAGTTTGAGAATCAGCCCAGATACCGGAATAAATATCTTCTGTTTTTCTGGTAAAAACAGCCAATTTCCACAGTTTGTTGATGGACTCTTGAGGTAGATAAATATTACCGTAACGATCCATAATCTTAGCAATTAAAACTTGAAAAAGCTCGCTTTTTTGTAATTCTTCGGGTGTAATATTTTCAAAATCGGATTCTAGAGATTGAGGAAGATAATCATGAGGCATTTTTTTCAGCCGAGAAAGAAAAGCGGCATTCATTTGCGCACGACCGACATAATGTTCTGCATCTTGATCTGATGGAAGATTTCCAGTCATTATGATAGTAAATCCTTCTTTAATTCGGATTTGTTCTCCGGAATTTTGTTGAACAGAAATATCATCTCCTACTTTTCTAGTTAGGATATGGTTTAAAGATGCTAAAACTTCATGAGGAATAAAATCAACTTCGTCAATAATAACAGGTCTGCCGTCTCGCATTGCGCGATATATCGGTCCTAAAAAATAATCCGAGAATGTTCCGCTTTCATCATCAAGATACACACGCAACAACCCATCTTTTTTCATCGCTTTAACATCGGGAGAAGCTTCTTGATTTTCACTTTCCCACTTTTTAAATTCTCCTAAAGCTTGCTCCAACTTTGCTTTTCGTTCAGCAGGAAAAAATTCTTTGATTGACAATGTGCGATGTCCGTATAATTCAGACGGATGAGTATGCTTTGACCCTGAAATCACTATAGCGCTATGAGCTTCTTTCATAAGAATATCTCTAATCTGTGCGCGCTCTTGTTCGGTGGCATTTGGATGGGTTTTTATCCAATTTTGATAATCACTCTGAAATGACTGTTCGATTTCTTCATCGCTTTTCGAATTCATAAATTCGCGGGCCGCCTCAAGAGCGATTTCTGTTTTTCCAGCACCTAAATAACCGTGAATAAATAGTGGATTAGAGTTTTCAATCGCTTCAACAACTTTTTTAATTTCATTTTGTACGGATTCGGTTTTTCCTATTCGACCAATTTCTAAATCATACCGTAGATTTCGCAGTTCTCTTAAATGAGATCCGACAAATACCTCCGGATTAGTTGCTACAAGCTCATTACATTTTTCTCTTAATAAATCCATTTTATCTCGAAGTTGGTTAATCAGTTGTCTTGCTTGCATCGGTAAGTCTTCATTGGTACTTTTTTTATACTTGCGTTGTATTGATATAATAGTTTCTTCAGTTACTCTAATTGCGTTATCTGCTTGAATAAACTTGCGCATTCCCGAATAAAATTCTTTCTCACGAAAATGCGCCAACTGCCAAAGCTCATTTTCACTTGCTTCTTTCGGGAACTGATAAGGGTTAACCAAATCTCTAGGTTGTTCCTGCAAGCGTCCGAATTTTGCCGTTAATGCAGTTTTTAATTCATCTATTTGTTCAGATAAATCAAATTTTTCACTATCGATACTTCCTCCGTCTTCTTCCGTGTTTTCGTAATTATTATTTTCAGTTTCAAAATTATTAATTGCCCGATTTAAACTTTCGTTAATACCGGCAATATCATCATATAAAGAATCACCGCGAATTCTGTTTTCTTCTTCAACAGAAACATTATTCAATTGTCTTTGTATCCGTTCTGTCTTATTTAGTTCACCCTCTAAATCTCTAAAATGGTTTTCATCCATATTTCCTCCTTTTTTATTATAGCTCAATCCTTGAAAGATAGTGAGCGAGAGCTTTGGTTAAAGCCGGAATTAAATTTTCAATTTGACTTCCAATAATTTCACCGCGACTATCTTTTAAGGAAGAACCGTTGATATCGGTATTCCATATATTTTGAAATATATCTTGTTCATCTTCATTCGTCTCACCGATTTGAAATGCGCGTGCAATTACTCCTTTTGCTTCAAGATCGTTTAATGCTGATTTTGCAGCATTGATTCCTTTTGAATTAGTACCGCCATCTGTTAATTCGAAAACCAATTCCATAATTTTTTTACTGCGAATTGCAGTTTCCAACCCTTGATCTATGGATTGATTGATAGCGGATAATGCAATATCATCTCTGGTTCCCCCTAAACCTGTATCGGTTTGAGCGAATGCTCTGATTATGTCAGCCCGTTCTTGCTGATAATTTCTTTGTTGTCTGAATGTTTTAACCCTGTCTGCGTCTGAACCGAACAACCAAACTTCCGTATCTATAGAAAGATTGGATTTGGTGCGTCCACGAGTAAGATTAAGATATGATTCAAATCTTCTAAGCGAAGTCATCAGAAGAACATACGCTTCACGTAAAACTTCTCTTCGATCGCCAGTCATTGATCCCGAACAATCTCCGATGAATCGTACACGAATTAATTCAGGACGATAAACAAACTCCCTTACAGTTTGATCGCGCGTCATTATTCGTACTTGATCAAGCTCTCCTCCTAAAATCTTTGGGAACTCATTTATCGCTTCGTCAATATCCATATCGCTTCCTTCTCTGAAGTATCCTACATCTCGAATAATTTGCGCTCGACTTTGACCGTAAATAATTCTTTGCCATAATTGATCTAAAGTGGCAAGATATGGCTTGATTTTTTTCTCTATTGCTTCATACTCTTGCAATGTTTCGTAATCTACATCAAATTCTTGACACCATTTTTTATCACGCTCAGCTTTTAATCTATCCGTACGTTCTTCAGTAGATTCTGTGGGAGGTTTTTTGTTTTTTTCTTTATCTTCTTGTTGTTGTTTAAATTCTACTCGTCCTTTGAGAATCTCATCAATAATTTTTTTAATATCTTCGGGATTATCTACCGGACGAGGCATAACCGGTCCGTTATTTATTGATGACTGATTTGATGGATTAAAGGTATCATCAAGATTTTCTTGAAACGATTTTTCTTTAGATGACGAATCAAAATTTTCAGTGCCTTGACCTCCGTCCGAAGATCGATCGGATTGTTGGGAGCCGTTACTATTTTTTTGAGTGTCATTATTTTCTGACTGAGAATCGCTACCATCCCATTGAGCATCTTGACCCTCTTTATCAATATCTTCTTGACTTGCCGAATCTTCACTTTGCTCATTTTCTCCACCGTTCTCGCCCGTAGTATCCTGATCTTGTTTTGTCCCTTCTTGACCTGATGAACCTTGATCTTCCGATCGATCTTCTTGATCACCATTTTGCTTTTCTTTTCCAGAATCTTCATTCTCGGAAGAGTCGGGTTCTGTCATTTCTTCATTCCAGTCTGCAATGTCTTGTTCTAATAATTTTTTAAATACTGGATATAGTGTATTTTCTAAAACGATATATCTCATTGATGCTTTTTTGCCACGTGTGGATTCCGATTTGATCATTTTTATAATTTCAAATACCGTATATTCTTTTCCAAAAATAGGATATTTATGATTAAAAAGCTCTTGAATTTCTGCCCTTATAGAAACTTCTTCGTCTGGGACCATATCTTTTCTTAGAATTGTATAAATAAATTGCTTATGACGCGGGAGTTTGGAAAAATCAGAATCTCTAAAAAGCTGTTCACGATAAAGTCGGGTTACTTCATCTTGATGGATTCCACCCTTGCCATAGGTGGGCTTTCTTCTCTCAACCAATGAATTTACATAAATATCGTCCATTATATTCCAAAATTCATGATGTATTTGATAAGCTCGCAATTCAAAAGCATTCATCGTACCTCTTTCAGGATTACTAGGATCCAATGGCTTTTGCTCAAAGTAACTAGCAACCCTATCTTTATCCATTTGTGGGTTGGCTTGAGAAAATTTTTCTCCCAATATTGAACCTGTTTCACGAGCATTTTTTTGAATATCATCAAACTTTCCTAAAATAGCGCGATGATCTTCGGCAAAATCAAAAAAATGAGCCAGTTCATGATATGTAGCCCAAAGTATCTGCTCATCAGTGAAAGCTTTATCATAAAACCATTGAGTTTGCATATGTACTTCTTTTTTTTCAAATAAAAGCTTGAAAGCGTCAGAAAAAATAAATCTGGGTGCAGCGCTTTCTGCAAACAGCTCGAAGTTAAATTTGTTTCTATCAATCAATTGTTGTGCATTGCGTTTAAGTTGCTCTAACTCCTCTAAAGCTCGGCCCAGCTCAACTTGAGGATCATTTTTTTAATCCCCGCTGTATCGAGCTTGTTGTCACCAACATTGAATTGATTTATTCTTGTTTCCATAATTTAAATATTTTCTATATTATTATGCACTGTTTAACTTCCAAAAATATTAATTCCAAATAATCCTAAAATTGTAACAATACCGATAAGTCCCATAAAGATCGCAATGATTGCGCCAAGCACATTACTCCAAAGCCCGTTTTTATACTCACCCATAATTTTTTTATTATTTGAAACAAGCAATATCATCACAATTAGAACTGGGGCAATTAAACCATTTAATACTGCGGCAAAGATATTTGCTCGTATGGGATCTATGCCAATATAGTTAATACCGAGTCCGATAAACATTGAGATAATTATTAAGCCATAAAATGCCCGAGCTTGGCTTAATTTTTTATTTAGCCCCGCATTCCAGCCAAGCGCTTCTGACGCCGCATAACTAGCAGAACCAGCTAAAACCGGAATTGCCAATAATCCGATGCCCACAACACCAATTGTAAATAAAAGCGAAGCGTTGTCTCCCGCAAGAGGTCTTAGTGCTTCAGCGGCATCGGCCGCCGATTCTATATTTGTGATACCATTTTGAAATAAAGTTGAAGCGGCTAAACCTATAATAAAAAACATTATCAAATTAGCATAAGTCATACCTGACACTACATCTCTACGCATATTAGAAATTTCGTTTTTTCCAATATTTTGTCTAGCGCTTAGAGTAATTTGTCCTTCGTCAATCTTTTTTTCCACTTCCGAAGACGCTTCCCAAAAAAACAAATAAGGAGAAATGGTGGTACCGACTACTGCCATAATCAAATAACAAGAATCTTGATCAAAAGTTATCTTTGGAATAAAAACGCTAACAGCTAGATCTTGCCAATTATGCTCTATCATAAAAAAAGCAATGATATAAGTTAAAAGCGATAGAGTTAGAATTTTTAAATACTTAGCGTATTTATGATAAGGAATAAAAATTTGAAGAGAAAGAGAAATCAAGGTAAATATAATCGCTAAAAAAGTAAATGAAAATGGAGAAAAAATTTTTAGAAGTTGGGCAGAAGCGGCCATTGCTCCTATATCTGCCCCGATATTTACTGTATTTGCGCCAATTAACAATATTACACAAAAATATAAAACGGTCTTGGAATAATTTCGTTTTAGTATTCCAGCCAATCCTCTTCCAGTAACAAGACCAATGCGCGCGCACATTTCTTGCACTGTAGCCATAAATGGGAGAGCAAAAATTGACAGCCAAATATATCCATAACCATATTTAGCTCCAGCTTGAGAATATGTCACAATACCAGACGGATCATCATCAGCGGCACCTGTTACAAGTCCGGGACCAAGATTATGAATATATTTTTTTATCACCTGCACCGGTTTTTTACGAGAAAATAATTTCGTTATAGACAACGAAGCATCTATCGCGATTGCAGGAGTTTCAATTATAGCTTTTATTATTTGCGATTTTTCTTGTGGTTTTTGCATTTAACCCTCCTAAAATCATTATTGCATAGATTCATATTTATGCCAAAGCGTCAACCATTCACCCAGACTCAAATCTTCGGGGCGCAAATCCAAAGCAATCTTTGAGCTGTCAAGAAGTGCCTTTGTACTATCCTTAGTCCAGGATAGACCGTGCCCAAGAGAATTTGTGATCTTCTTTCTCTTCTGACAAAATCCTTTATATAAAAAATCAATAAACTTTTTTTCTACTTGTCCTTTAATATTTTCGACAATCAATACCCGGCTTTCAACATTGGGAGATGGCCAAAAAGAATTTGGACTAAGAATAAAATCTGTTTTTGCATCGCCAAAACATTCCAAGGCGACAGTAAAAGCGCCACGTTTGGCGCTACCCGCTTTTGCGCTCAATCTATCTGCAACTTCTTTTTGAACTAAAAGAACTACGCGAGAAATATTTTTTTCAATAGTGATAATTTTTTGCAAAAGAGGAGTTGTAATACTATAAGGAATATTAGCGATTAATTTAAAATTTTGCGGTAATTGAAAAAATAATTTTTCATCCAAAATATCTTTATGGATTAAATTTATTGTTTTAGCAAATTTATTATTTAGATATTTTGCCAAATGATCGTCTTTTTCTACCACAGTAAGCTTAGGAAAATATTTTAATAATTCACTCGTAAGCCAACCAAATCCGGGACCTATTTCGACTATTTGTTCATTTTTTGAAATATTGCCTAATTTAGCAATTTGCTCCAAGGCAATTTTATCTACTAAAAAATTTTGCCCGAGAGATTTTTTCGGATCTTGATTTAAGCTAGATAAAATTGACTTTGCTTCTGCTAATAATTTTTTATCCCGCATTTATTTTCCATTATACCTTAAATTTAACTTTTTGTACAAAAAATAAATAAATATAATAATGATTTTTGAAAAATTTATAATTGAAGTACTTGACATAAAATATGTAAGGTATATAGTATAAATGGTAACCGACCTACTTCTCTACCTCTCCCCCTCACCTTTGCTTGCTGGACTCGCACTTCAGAAAGGTGAGGGGGGTTTTTATTCTATTAAGGCCACTCCTACATTTGATAATACTCCGGACACTCCTCCGGAGATTTTGTTAAAATCAGCTCCAGATAGATCAATAATTCTGTCAGGATGAATTTT
>CAZZBO010000022.1:0-4628 GCA_964652345.1 uncultured Candidatus Saccharibacteria bacterium
ACTGTGTTAGACGATTTTTTTCTAAATATTCAAAATCAGGAATAAATTCATTTGGAGGTGCTTTGCGAAAAGTACTCAATTGGCGACCAAGTCCACTATTTAATTCTCGCGCGGCAATATTAAATATAATAACACTAAAAGAAATACTAATCGTCATCACAATAATGACATAGAATAAAGTTAATTTAATATAAGCGTTGTGAAAATGCATACTTATCCTATTTTATACCCAAATCCACGAACGGTCTTAATTAATTGGGTTTGATTTGGAAATGCTCGATCTATTTTTTGACGCAAATATCCTATAAACACTTCTACTGTATTGGGCAAGATATTGGCATCATAATTCCAAACACTATTGATGATCATATCTTTGGTCAATATTCTTCCGGGGTTGCGCATTAAATATTCTAAAAGGGTGAATTCTTTTGCGGAAAGATTAATTATTGTATTTTGTCTTTTTACGATAAAGCCAATCGGATCAAGCACTAAGTTGTCTAATGATAAAATTTCAGATTGAATTTCTTTTGGGCGACGCAACAGTGCTCGAACGCGAGCTAGTAATTCTTCAAAAGCAAATGGTTTGACTAGATAATCGTCTGCTCCAGCGTTAAGACCATCTACGCGATCGTTAATTTTATCTCTGGCAGTAAGTATAATAATTGGAATTGATATTCTTTCTTGACGAATGATTTTGCAAATATTTATACCGTCTACTTCCGGTAACATCCGATCGAGTACGATTAAATTGTATTCGTTTGACAAAGCGCGACCAAGTCCGGATTTACCATCAAAAAAAGTATCGACAGTATATTTGTCTTGCTCTAAGCCCTTTTTTATTGCTCGGGCAATCTTATGATCATCCTCGATTACTAAAATTTTCATGCGTTTATTATATTTATATTTTGCTGAAAAACAACTGAGATAATTATGTTAAGTATATAAAAAAGAGATTTAGACGTATGTATCAGATGCAAGCTATTGTGTGGGAATTTTATTTTATATATAATAATAATTAGTTGTAAATTAAAGGAGGATTGGCGAAAGCCAAAAAATACTATGAAAAAAATATTTGTTCTTTTTGCTCTTCTGGCATTTTTATTGGTTCCACTAAAGACTACTTTTGCAGTTGATGCAGTTAAAGATCAGGCCAATGACAGCTCTATAGGAAGCGGATATATGACCTTATATACAAGTACTACCACTCGAGCGCAAACTTTTAGCCCGACTAAAAAATATCTTGATAGTGTTGATGTATATCTAAAAGATAGGGTGAAAGGTTCGTGGGTTGAGGCAACAATAATTGCTGAAACCACAGGAGCGGTTTTAGCCACAAGTGGAACGAGAATGGATGATGGAGATGGATGGCAGACAATTTCAATATCAGCAACCCTCGATACTAATATTGTCTATAGGGTAAAAATATATAATGAAAATAGTTTGAATGTAAAATGGACTTATAATAATACTAACCCCTATTCGGGTGGTATGGCTTGGAGCGGTCTGTCAACTTATAATGAATTAAATGATTTTAATTTTCGAACTTATGGCCACGATGATCCAATAGTGGTAGAAGAGAAAGGCACTCCTAGTCCAGAATCAAGTAATTCGTCATCTCCAGCAGTGATAACTTCAAAGAGTACAGGTGATACACCACTTGTAAAGACTAATGCTAATATCAAACCACCTTCGGCTCTTAGCGCTGAACTCGACCAAGATAAAAAAAGTATAAATTTGAAATGGACTAAGTCAGATACGAGTGATATTACGGGTTACAGAATATTTCGCTCTGAATTAAAGACGACAAATTTTGTTAAAATTGGTCAAACTGGAAAATCTATAACTGAGTACGTGGACATAAGTGCATTAAGCTCGAAAACATATTACTATTATGTTCGTGCCATTAAAGACAATGATGAATCTGCAAGCTCTAATACTGTTGAGATTTCCTTGCCTGATGCGACAGAAGAAGCAAAATCAGCCCAAACTATTGATACTGATTCTGAAAATGTAAACAATGATAAAAATAATTCTATGTCGATAATTTATCTTTATTCCGGACTTTCTATAATATTAATAATTTTGATCTACATTTTTGTCGCTATGCGAAAGAAATACTGGCCGTTTAATATGAAAAAATAATTTTTACATAGCGGATAAATATATTTGAGTTAAAATAATATTTGTGAGCTGTGATTTTCGAGCTAAGCGAATGATAAAATTTTAAGTTTTTGTAGTATATACTAAAAACTATGAAAAGCTACCTAATCAGATCTCTGGATAAAAATTTTTTCAACTAAAAGAAACTAATTTCAAAAAATTTTTGATATTATCAAAACAAGTTTTATATTTCGAAATTGTTGCAAGAAATCATAAAATACTTTAATATTACAATATTACCAAGGAGGTTCATCCGATGAGAGATGTGTGTGTTAAGTGCAAGATAGAGATGCAGAAGGCTGGACCGCCACAGGAAGTGAAAACCCTGTTGGTTGGGGTCAGAACATTTTCGCAAAAACTTGTCTGTCCGAAGTGTGGCAGAGTAACTATACGACAGATTCGTAAAGGAAACGGTTAGCCCAACCATTGACGGTTTCCTAGACTCTGTCTCATCTCGTCGCATAAGCGATTTTTCCCCCAGCAATGGGGGATTTTTAATATATTACTATTAATATATAACCTTGTAAATTTATAAGATATTTATACTTTAATGTAGTATAATGATATTATGAATTTAATTTTTAAGTATCAAAATGATAAAGAATAGGAAAATTTTAAAGTTACCAGATCTGCCGATCATACTAACGATCCTTATTCCAGAATGCTTGATGCTATGAAAAACAAAAATATTAACTTTGAAAACAAAAAACAAGTGATAAATTATTTTATTTCAGTAATAAAAAAAATAATATCAATATTGAAAAAAGAATTGTACATTGTAGGAAAAATTGGGATAAGATAAAAGATTCAGCAGAAAAAAAATATCAGAAAATATTTAAAACAAATTTTGATTATAAAGATGTTACAGCATATCTGACAGTTCAGCCTCGTTGTGGATATAATACTAAAAATAAATATTTTTTTGTTCGAGTGTATGGAGACGATCAAAACTCAATATGCCTTCATGAACTTTTGCATTTTTATACTCATAAATTTATTGAGCCGATATTTTTGGATGCAAAGCAAAAGAAAAAATTTTATGATTTTAAAGAATCATTGACATTTCTTTTAAATATTGAATTTGTAAATGAGATGGAAAATATGACAGATTACGGTTATAAAGAACATCAAAATTTGCGTAAAGAGCTTCAACAAATGTGGACTAAAGATAAAAATATATACCAACTTACTAAAAAATACTTAAAAAATTTGTAATTATTTTTTTACTGTTTTAAATTTCAAATACATCAATTTTGTGTTTTATACTTAAAAAATATATTTTATCGCTGAATTTAACAAAACAACAACTATAGCTATTGCATAATTTTAATGTAATAATATAATTTAATTATGGATGAAAAAAATTTTAGTTATGGTTCGGTAATTGATTCAGTAAGAGAAAATACTGAAACAGATCTCAAAAAACCTGATTTTTCAATCGGACTTTTAAGTGACTGTCTTGACACATTATTTAAAGCAAGAGATGGTGTGTGTTGGGCTCAACCTACTGAAAAAGGATATTCAGGAGATGGAGCTTCTTTATATATAATAATTACACTAGAAGATGAGAAAGAAGAGGCGAGTTTAAAATTGATGAAGTTAGGGTGGGGGGAATTTAGCCATCAGACTTTTACAAAAAACCAAAATGAAACAAAAGACCATTTTTTTACCTTGCATAGTTTTCCAGCTCCTATTTTTTGTGTTAGTCAATATGAAAGTTTTTTAGCTTCAAAGGAAATATTGAAAGAGATGGAAGTCGATCCTATTGGATATTTGAGAAATCATACATTATTTATGGCGAATCAAGGAAGGGTATATGAATCAGAAAAAATTGATTTTAATCACAGATTGCTAGATAAAAAAATAAAACCTGTGCCTTATGAGGAAATGCTAGCAATGGTGCGAAACCAAATTGTCGAAAAATATTCCAGTCCTGAAGAATTTAGAGATTTTTTACAGACATTGCCTGGTGATCCAGAAGAACTTAGCAATTTTATTTCTAATTGTGAAAAACCAATTCCAGAGAAAACGAACATTGCCTTAGAAAGTCTTGATACCAAAGAACAAAAGCAGAGAAGCTTATTTTGGATATTAAAAAATATGGGTACTGATACTAGAGGGTATGGAAGAGGCATAGAGGAGCTAATAGACAATATTATAAGTCTTAAAAATAGTTTTAATTTTGAAACAAAACAATTTGCATAAAAAATTATCTATTATATATTAAAAATAAATATAAATATAAAAAAGGAGGAAATATGGGACCAGAAAAACAATTTGTTCCAGAGGATGATAAATACGGTGATAATACTGCAGGAGGTAATATCAAAAAAGACGGACTTGGAATAACCGAGGATACAAGATCTAGTGGTGTGAATGGCAATAATACTAATGAAGGGTATGATGACGGAACAAAACAATTTGTTCCAGAGGATGATAAATACGGTGATAATACTGCAGGAGGTAAT
>CAZZBO010000022.1:4728-10032 GCA_964652345.1 uncultured Candidatus Saccharibacteria bacterium
ATGATGACGGAACAAAACAATTTGTTCCAGAGGATGATAAATACGGTGATAATACAAGGTCAGCTACAAGAGAAAAACCGTTAATACCATACGATGATCCTTTTGATGGTGGACCAAGTCCAAGGGGAGGATTGGCATCAGCAAAACTACCACCATCAGAACCAAAGAGAATTACACATGCAGAGGGTGGGGATCCAGAAATAATTGAAAAACAGAGATTGTGGCAACAAGAAAGAGAAAAAGGAAATAATATTTTAAGATAAATATTAAATTTTTTCTAATTTTTCTATTCCCAAAAGATCAAGGAGGTGTTCGAGCTGGAGTTTTGTTTGATTTAAAATAGTTGCTGATTTGGATCTTGTTTTTAGATCTTGATTGATAATTTTTCCGACTTCGGGGTCGTCATAATAAGTATTAAAAGCTTGGCACAGATCGAAAGCTTGGCGGGCAAATATTTGAGGATCGTTGAATTTGATAAAATCAGTATATACTTTATCAATATTTAAAAGTATTTTTAGTATATTTTTTTCAGATTTGATTAATGATATTTGAATATTTTTTTGAGGGGGTTCTTTTATTTTATTAAGGAGTTGGCAGATTCTTGCGTAAGAGTAATTTAGATATACTCCTGTTTCTCCGTCAATTTTTAATGCTTCTTCAATATCAAAAACAATCATTTGGTTAAGCGTATATTTTAAAATATACGCCCGTATAGCGGATTTCACGAGATTGTCGGCGATTGTCTGATCTTTATTTTTTTCATTTACTTGTGTCTTTGTTTCATTGATAAGCTCTTTTACTGCAAACCCGACCCCTTTTCTTCCTTTCATCATCATTATATTTGAGCTTGCTTTTTGATTTGTAATTTTTTGATAAGTTTTTGAGCTTAAAGCTACCACTTGATAGCTTAAGTGGACCAATGTTTTATCTATCTTGAGTTTACCTATCGCTTGTTTTACTACTTCTTGAGTGTAACTTTGACGATCATCAATAATATTTATAGAAATATCTGAGTTGTTTTCGTTTGTTTTCCAATAATTAAATTTCCAAAGCTGAAAAGCGATATCTTTGCCAGTATAAGTAATAGTACCATCTGATTTTATGATAATTTTGTCTGCTTTGTCGTCAATTTTATTGTCATTTTGAGGTAGAACATAGCAATTTTTAAGATCTTTTTGATCACGTTTTACGATAATGTTGTTTTGTTTTAATAACTTTATTGTTTTTTCAACTATTGATTCAGTGATAAGCTCTGACTCCCATATAAATTTTTTATGGGTTACACCAAGAAAATCAAGTTCTTGCAAGTGGTTTTTTAGTATGAGCTTCACCAAATTTAGAACCCTGGTTGATAAAGGTTCGATTCGATTTTCAATATCACGGTATATACCTTGCACTTTTTTTTGAGCGTCAATATTATCAGCAATTTCTTTTTGCGCTAAAATATAATATTTGCCACAAAGTTCATCAATGGAGTTTTTATCGGCATTATTTATATCTTCCCACAAATTATTTTTTTCTATATAAAATATAAGCTCTGCCATTTGGAGTCCTGTATCGTCTATGTAGTTTACAATATCTACTTTTGCTCCCAGAAAAGTATATATTTTTGCAATTACATCGCCAATTATAGCATTTCGCAAATGTCCAATGTGCAATGGTTTGTTTGGGTTTACGGAAGTATGTTCAAGTAAAATATTTTTGTTTGCGTAATATTTTATGGGAGTATATTTTTTTAAAAGTAAATATGCTTCTTGCCAATTGATATAAATGTTTAGATAATTATTTTTTAGTTCTATTTTTTCAATCAAAGGATCAGCAATTTCAAAATCTTGTTGAGTGGGGGTTTTTCCGATTTTTTTTGTCAAAATAATCGGCAAAGCAGTTGATAGATCGCCCATTTCGGGATTTGGTGGTATATTAAAACTAATCGAATCAAGCTCAAGAGAAAATTTGTTTGATACTTGATCTTTGAGAATTTTTTCTATATAATTTTCAAGTATTCGCATGGTTGTATTTTAGCTTAATTTTATAAAAAAGAAAAGAATTATGAATAAAAAAATAAATGAAAAAGTAAAAATTTTGCAAGGCAGGTCAATCGCCCATGATATTGTAGAAGATCTTGATAAAAAAATCGCGTTACTAAAAAATAAAAATATACATCCTCACTTGGCAGTGATTTTAATAGGAGACAATGAAGCAAGCCAGCTTTATGTAAAATTAAAAAGAAAACAGGCTGAAGAAATTGGGATTGATTTTTCACTGTATAATTTTGCCGAAGATATTGAAGAAAAAAAAGTGATTGATTTAATAAAAGATTTGAATACTGATCCACAAATAAATGGGATAGTGGTGCAACTGCCATTGCCAAAAAGATTAAATACGCAAAACATTTTGGATCAAATTAGTTCCAAAAAAGATGTAGATGGTTTGAAGTGTGATAAATTTACCTGTCCCACTATTTTAGCGATTTGGCAGATAATCCAGTTTTATGATCTGCCAAAAGATTCAATTTTAATTATCGGAAGGGGCAAATTGGTGGGAGAACCACTATCAAAATATTTAACCAAGAAAAAAATCAAATTTTCAAGATGGGGCAAAGATCAATTTGACGAAATAAAACTATCTCAATTTTCTTTGATTATCTGTGGTACTGGACAAAAAAAATTGATAGCAAAGCATTTCCCACTCGAAGGATCATATTTAATAGATGCCGGAGGCAAAGACGTTGATTTTGACGCAATGTACGACTGTTGTGCCGGATTAACTCCGCCAATAGGTGGGGTGGGACCTCTCACTATAGCATATTTACTGGAAAACACAGTTAAAGCCACGAAAGAACAAAATAGATAAAGTTTTCTCTTTGTTGAACTCTGTATTGGTTTTTGAGATAATATGAACATTAGCATAGGAGGGATATGGAAATACATCTAAAAATTAGCAAAAAATTATTTGCCTTAATAGTTGTTTTATTTATTGGATTTAGTTTATTTTTTGTTAAAACTCAAATAAGTTCTGCTGAACAAAGTGGATCAAGCCCAGAGAGTGGATCAAATTCAAGAATGAAGACTATTTATGATGTGCTGGTATCAGCCGGCTATGGCTCGGATAGCGATACTCCAGATTGGGGGGCAAACTGGAATAGAATTAAAACAGCAGCAAATTGGGTGCCAACTGGAGATGCTGTAGCGACTGATGTAAGAAGTGGTAAAACTTTTTTTAACACTTCAAGATCTGTTCAAACCGGTACAATGATTGCTGCCACGCCTTGTAGTACACAACAATATTATGATAGTCATCCTTCTGCGAATGTATCAAATAATTGTAATCTAGGATGGATAACGTATGGTTACCCTGTGGATGGCGATGACAAACAAGACCCCAGAACTGGCTTAGTATGGAGTCAAGGCTTAAAAAATAACGCAGGGTCAGTTGAGTTTACAACATCTCCGCTTACTACATGGACATGGACAGCCGCTGGTTCAAATAATATTGAAGTTGGCAATAAAACAGCGGCTGAAATTTGTACAGATCGCGGAAATGGATGGCGTCTACCTACACAAAAAGAATTATTTCAAGCATATGTTGATGGAGCTTATTATAACTTATCAAATACTGGTAGTTATTTTTGGTCTCAAACGTACACTAATACAACTGCTAATTATTATGCATTAACATTCAGTACAGGATATGGTGGAACTTATGTCGGTACTACTAATCAGTCTATCCGTTGTGTTCGACAACCTTAAATTTTTATGCACAAATTAGACAAAAATATTCATCGCATTCATAAAAGTACCCGTACACTTCATCCGAGAATGAGGCGAATTCATAATAGTCTTCGAATGAAGTCAAAAACTTATTATTGGTGGCATATGCAACCTTTTGCATCGGTCTTACATTGGGCGATATTAGGAATATTTATAGTTTTTACATTGTTTGTAAGTGCGTCCTTTTTTATTCCAAAACAACAAGAAAAAAGCAGGGCATCTGATTTGGATATTTCTATTACCGGTAAAGCAACATCTTTAAAGACAGGTGCGTATTTAGATTTTAACGCGTCGCCATATGGCAGTAATGTAGTGGTTAACGATAATACTAAGCTATTTTCTGGTTATGGTTGGAGTGAAGATTTGGGTTGGGTTGCTTTTGGTACTGATGACAATGCTGAAGGCCCTGTATCAGTTGATAGTGGTACAGGAAAAGTTTCGGGAAAGGCAAAAGTATTGAATACTGGGGCATATCTTGATTTTACAAACTTTAATAGTAATGTGTTTATTAATAATATTGGCGAGTTTAGTGGTTATGTATGGAGCGAAGATATAGGATGGCTAAATTTTTCAGCAAATGTTTATGCTACTGGAATATCTTTTGTATCACCCGCTGCTCCACAAAATGTTCGCGGTTATGATGTTTCAGATCGTTCGACTAGTGATTATGCTGCGCTTTTGCGTTGGCAAGAGCCCTCTGTCTATGATGAGACAGATTTTAAGGCATATTTAGTTGAGAGGTCAACTGATGGATCTATTTATGTACAAGTTTCTTCAACTACCTCTTACGCCTATTTTGATACAAATGTAAATAATACTACAACTTATTATTATCGCGTAAAAACGCAATATATATCTGGAAATACAGAGGTATCTTCTGTGGTAACAGTGCTGCCAAGTGGTAAGTTTATTTCAGCTCCAACATTAAAATCAGGATCTTTGAATTCAAGCTCTAGCGCGACATCGGTCACAGTAAAGTGGTCAACTGTTGAGATCGATCATCCTTGCACACCCAGGGTGTTAATTTGGAAATTTATTGGAGATAATCCTGAAACTGATGTATTGTATGATGGAAACGGAACGAGCGAGAATGTCACAGATCATACGGTAGTGATCAATGGTTTAGCTTCTTCAACTGATTATCGTTATCAAGCACTTTGCACGGACGTGGATGGATATACTTCCACTAGTGATAAATACAATCTTAAGACAGACGCGGAACCAGCTTTGTTTGATATCTCAATTACAGATCTAAATTTAACTTCTGCTGTTATTAATTTTAAAGCGGCAACTGATTTAACTAGCGCAAAAGTAATTTATGATACATCTGACGCTTATTTAAACTCAAAAGAAAGTTCTAATATTGCAGGAGGAGCAAATAATGTGTTTTCAATTCGGCTTACTGATTTAACTTCAGATACTAAATACTATTATCGCATAGTGTGCGTAGACCGATCAGGTAATCAGCTAAGAGGTCAAAACTCCTTCACCACCCCAGCCAAACCAGTAATCAGAGCTGTCCAACTCCAACCCG
>CAZZBO010000023.1:0-9906 GCA_964652345.1 uncultured Candidatus Saccharibacteria bacterium
CAAGCTTTTCCCCTTTTTGGGGAATACTCTGCGACCTTAGTGCAGAGTAGCTTATATTTTTTGCGCTGAAATTATTTGATAATTTCCCTTAAATGCTGGAATTGTAATGGATCGACTTTTTTCAACTCGAAAAACCAAACCTTCTTTTTTTATTCTTTGATGCAATTCAACCAATTTATTGTCATCTTCTAAAGCTTGTTTTAATTTTTCACTATCTCCAATTATTGATATCTGAAAAGGTGTGGTTAATTTTGTATTATTTATTAAAATTGTATTGATAATACAATCTATAGAAGTATTGTGGGTCAATCGTTCGCTATTTATACTGATCGCTTGAGCATTATTTGCCCATGCCATATTTACAACATCTCTAAGGTCGGCGGCATGGGTTATGGAGTCAATTTGGGGATTATCTCTGTTTGAATCATCCATTGTTACTATAACACCTTCACTGATGATTTCTGTCAGACCTAAATCCAAACGTAATTTTTTCCAATCATCGAATTTTTCTTTGTTTTCCGATCTCGAATTTTTATCTGAAAATTGAAGATCTTCAATTTCGTTATTTAAGTTTTTAATCTGCTCTTTATAATTTTCTTGTTTTTTCATTAATTGATCACGAGTAGAGCTAAGCGAAGCGTATGGTGTTAGAGGATTCAAAACTCTATTCGGTTTTGACCTATATTGTGCTGTAAACAAAAGACCGATTAAAAAACCTATTATTAAAATTATTATGAATGAATAATGCCTCATTTAATTAATTATAATATAAAAAAATAAGTTTGTGTATATAAATATTTTTGGCGCCCTCGGCAGGAATTGAACCTGCGACGCCCGCCTTAGGACGGCGGCGCTCTGTCCGCTGAGCTACGAGGGCATAAATATTCAAATTTTGGATATAAAACGCAATCTAATATTAAGATTTATATGTATCAATTTTATCATTATACTGATAATTAACAATATATCGCCTTGAGAGCATCATTGATTTGCAGTTGTATTTATGTTATTAATAAATATTGTAATCATGAAAAAAAGCTTAGTTTTTTCATTTTCTTTGATTGGTGAAATCGGCTTCGCCACAGCCATTCCTCTAGTTGGAGCTAGTTTTTTAGGAAGCTTTTTAGACAAAAAATATTATACAAATAATTTATTTTTAATAATTTGTATATTGTTAGCTAATTTTATGATTTACTTTTATATTCGTAAAATAATTATTAAAGCAACTAAACAATTTTCCAAATTAAATGAACATTAGTATTTCCGCTGAAACAATCGGTCGTATTGGAAACCTTCCAATTACAAATTCCATGTTATCATCATGGATAGCTTCGATATTATTAATAATGTTAGGATTTGTTGCTACAAGAAAAATTGGCTTGATTCCCAAAGGTTTTCAAAATAGCTTTGAAGCGGTAATAGAATATTTGTACAACACCACAGAGAGCGTTATTGAAAATGAAAAAGCAACCAAAAAATACTTTCCTCTCTTGGCAACGATTTTCTTGTTTATTTTAACTAACAACTGGCTCGGGCTTCTCCCTGGAGTTGGAACAATTGGTTTACACGAAGAGCATCACGGAAAATCAGTGCTGGTACCATTCTTTCGTTCGGGCAACGCAGACCTTAATACTACATTAGCGCTAGCAATAATTGCGGTAATATCAGTACAAGTGTTTGGAATCATCGCCATAGGAATAGCTCCGCATATTAAAAAATATATCAACCTATCTTCACCCGTAAATTTCGTAGTGGGAATATTAGAACTTTTTTCAGAAGTTTCAAGAATAATTTCATTTTCATTTAGATTGTTCGGTAATATCTTTGCAGGCGAAGTTCTTTTAACGGTAATCGCTTACATTGTTCCATACTTTGCGCCATTGCCATTTTATGTACTGGAACTTTTTGTAGGCGCGATACAAGCATTAGTTTTTACTATGTTAACAATTGTATTTATTAAAACTGCAACAGTCATGCATGAATAAAAAAATTAAGATATAATATAATAGAAAGAAAGGAGTCCCATGGACACAAATTCAATCGCTGCCGCTATAGCTATCGCAGTAGGGGCAATCGCTCCCGCACTGGCTATTGGCTTAATTGGAGCAAAAGGTTTGGAAGCGATAGGTAGAAATCCAGAAGCGGCTGGCAAAATTCAGTCTGCTATGATTTTAGCAATTGCATTTGCTGAAGCTATTGCTATTTATGCTTTGGTTATAGCGCTTATTATTAAATTTGTCGCATAAAAATATGGAAGCATTAGGAATCGATATCAAGTTATTAATTGCTCAAATAATCAATTTTTTGATTTTGCTTTTTATTCTAAATAAGGTTTTATATAAACCTATTCTTAATATTCTGCAAAAAAGAAAAGAAGCAATTGAAACTGGGATTAAACAATCTGCGGAAGCTCAAGAACAGTTATCCCAAGCTGTCGATGAAGCAAAAAAGATCATTGCGTCTGCAAACCAAAGAGCTGAAAATATTCTAAAAGAAGCACAAAAAGAAGCTGATATAGAAGCTAACAATATTATCGTAAAAGCGACCCGCCAAGCTGAAAAAGTTCGGGAACAAGCCAGGGAAGACTCCATAAATCTTGAAACAACTGCATTAAGCCAAGCAAAAAAACAACTCGGAGGATTAGTATTGACTGCACTAAATAGAATAATTGGCAATTTTAAATTAGAAGATAAAGAAAAATTAGTAAAAGAAGCCATAAAAGAACTGTCATGAAAATTTCACCATCAATTTATGCTCACGGCTTAATTGCCACTATTGAAACAAAAAAAAACTTAAAAAATATTGCTTTTAGTTTTTTAAAACTTCTTGATAAAAATCAACAAAGAGCGGACTTAAAAAAAATTATTGACTCACTTGATCAATCATTTGCAGAATCGCAAAATAAAGTATTTGTTAGGTTGATATCTCCTATTCCCCTAAAAGACACTGAACAAAAACAAGCATATTCAATATTACATAAAAAAATCGAGCGCGACCTTATTATAAAATATGAAGTCGATCCTTCAACCTTTGGAATAATAGCTATTCTTCAGGATCAAGAAATAAACTTGGATATAAATAATAAAATTAAAAACTTAAAAAAAGCTCTAATAAACAACTGAGGAGTAAAATGGCAGATTATAGTATCGTAGAACAATTAAAAAAAGAAATTTTAAACATTGATTTAAACCAAAAAGAGCAAGCAAGCGGATTTGTCACAGAGGTCGGAGACGGGATAGTTCGCCTAAGCGGATTAAGCCAAGCATGTTTTAATGAACTTTTAGAGATTGAAACAGATCAAGGTTCTGTTACGGCAATGGCTCTAAATCTAGAGGAAACAGGCATCGGTGGCATTGTGCTTGGTAATTTTTACGATATAAAAGCCGGCGATAAAGTAAAAACAACAGGAAAAATTGCGCAAATTGGAGCAAGTGAAAAAATTTGTGGTAGAATTATTGATCCCTTGGGAAAATCTCTTGATGGTAAGCCAGATATAAAAGCTATAAAATTTATGCCAATAGAAAAAGTTGCTCCGGGGGTAATTACACGAGAAAAAGTATCCCAGCCATTACAAACGGGAATTAAAGCAATAGACGCAATAATACCGATCGGTAGAGGACAAAGAGAATTAATCATTGGAGATCGATCAACAGGCAAAACGTCAATTGCCTTAGATGCAATAATCAATCAAAAAAACCTTCCCGAACAATCACGCCCAATCTGTATTTATGTAGCTATCGGTCAAAAAGAATCAAAAGTAGCAAAAATTGCGACCACTCTTTCTGAGAATGATGCTCTTGACTACACTATAATTGTATCCGCAAGCGCTTCTGATCCTGCTCCAATGCAATATATAGCACCATATGCCGGATGTGCTATTGCTGAATATTTTATGGAAAAGGGCAAAGATGTATTGATAGTATACGACGACCTTACAAAACACGCTTGGGCTTATCGTCAAATTTCTCTCCTTTTACGGCGACCTCCAGGAAGAGAAGCTTATCCGGGAGACGTATTTTATCTTCATTCACGACTTTTGGAAAGAAGCGCTAGATTAAATAAAAAATTCGGAGGTGGCTCTATCACCGCCCTTCCTATCATTGAGACGCAAGCAGGAGATGTATCAGCATATATTCCAACTAATGTTATCTCGATTACAGATGGTCAAATATTTTTAGAAACAGATCTTTTTTACCAAGGGATTCGTCCGGCATTAAATATTGGAATATCTGTTTCGCGTGTTGGAGGAGCTGCCCAAATTAAAGCCATGAAGAAAGTTGCAGGAAAGCTAAAACTAGAAATGGCTCAATACCGTGAAATGGCATCTTTTGCTCAATTTGCTTCCGATCTGGATCCTGCGACCAAAACTCAAATTGAAAGAGGAAAACGTATAACCGAAGTATTAAAACAACCACAATGTCAGCCAATGCCAGTTAGCGAACAAGTGATTATTCTTTATGGAGCAACTAATGGATTTTTTGACGCACTGCCCGTTGAACAAATTTTATCATTGCAAGAATCTCTACTAATAAAAGCTCGAATACAACTAAAATCTATATTGAAAAATATTGAGCAAGGTGAAGAACTTTCTGATTCGGATGAACAAAAAATTCAAACTTTTTTTAAGGAAAATATAACACAAAAAGATGCCAGCGACACAAGAATTTCGACGGAGAATTAAATCCGTAAACAATACGCGTCAGATTACTCGAGCCATGGAAATGGTATCTTCTGTGAAAATGCAAAAAGCAGTACGTACAATAAATCAAGGCAGAGCATATATACAAAATTCTTGGAATATGCTTTTGCAATTAGCAGAATTAAGCAAGCCCGAAGATCACCCACTCTTATCTGTTCGTCCAGTTAAAAAAATTTGCTTAATTATTATCGCATCCGATCGTGGTCTTTGTGGAAGTTTTAATCAAGAAATTTTAAAAAAAACAAAATCTTTTTGCAAAGGTGAGATTGAAGTTGGAAAAAATTCTATAAATAACAAAGAAATTGATACAATAATAATTGGAAAAAAAGGACAAAAAATTAGTTCTTTACTTCCGGAGACTAATTTGATTGCCAGTTTTACAGATATGGGAGATGAAATTAATTTTACCGAGACTCGCCCAATTTCTACATTGATAATTGACGGCTACAAACAAGCAATTTATGACGAAATTTTTCTGATATATACTCATTTTGAATCTTCTTTACATCAAATTCCAACAATAAACCAATTATTACCAATTACCAAAGAACATATCGACATTCCAAGACTCTGGGAACATTCAAAAAATATTGGTGTTGTGAAAACTGTCCTTGAACCAGACCCTCATATTATCCTTGAACGAATTCTTGAAGAATTTATCCGTATGCAGGTTTACGGCGCGATTCTCGAATCAAATGCCTCTGAACATAGCACTAGAATGCTAGCTATGAATAATGCTACAGAAAATGCCAAAAACTTAATATCAGAGTTAACCCTTATTTATAACTCAGTAAGGCAAGATACTATTACTCGTGAAATCGCAGAAATTGCAAGCGCAACAGAAAGTATGAAATAAAATTATAACCATTACAAATATATAAACACAATTAATAGGAGCGATAATGACAAACAACACAAATAAAGAAAAAACAGGCAAAATTAAACAAATAATCGGACCCGTGATTGATGTAGAATACACATCAAAACTCCCGGCAATTTATGATGCCCTTGAGCTTGATATTAAGGATAGAAAATTGGTCTTTGAGGTTCAGCAACATCTCAACTCATCCACAGTACGAGCTGTCGCAATGGGGGCAACGGATGGACTGCAAAGAAATATGACTGTAAGCAATACAAGCAAACCGATCTCTGTACCAGTTGGAGAAACAGCATTAGGTCGTATGATTAATGTTATAGGAGAACCAATTGATGGCAAGCAACCGATTAAAACTAAAGATTATTACCCAATACATCGTCAAGCGCCTAAATTTGTCGATCAAGAGACTAAGACAGAAATATTCGAAACGGGAATAAAAGTTATAGATCTGATTGCTCCTATTACCAAAGGTGGTAAAGTTGGATTATTTGGAGGAGCTGGAGTTGGAAAAACTGTTTTAATTACAGAATTAATTCGTAATATTGCAACCGAACATGGCGGATTTTCAGTTTTTGCCGGCGTGGGAGAACGAACGAGAGAAGGAAATGACCTTTATAATGAAATGCAAGAATCAGGAGTATTAAATAAAACTGTGATGGTTTTTGGACAAATGAACGAACCCCCCGGAGCTCGTATGAGAGTTGGTCTGTCAGGGTTAGCTCAAGCAGAATATTTTCGAGATCAAGGAAAAGAAACTTTGCTTTTTATTGACAATATCTTTCGATTTACTCAAGCTGGATCTGAAGTATCAACTCTGCTTGGAAGGATACCTTCTGCGGTAGGATACCAACCCACACTCGCTGAAGAGATGGGTACTTTACAGGAAAGAATTACTTCGACAAAAAAAGGGTCTATAACCTCTGTTCAGGCAGTATATGTTCCGGCAGACGATCTTACAGATCCTGCCCCTGCAACTACTTTTGCTCATCTAGATTCTACTATTGTTCTTGAAAGATCTTTGGCAGAACTTGGAATTTACCCAGCTGTTGACCCTCTTGCTTCTTCTTCAAATATTCTAGATCCAAAAATTGTCGGACAAGAACATTACCAAGTTGCAAGAGAAGTTCAAAGAATTCTTCAACGTTATCGCGATCTTCAAGATATTATTGCTATCTTAGGAATGGAAGAATTAGCCGATGAAGATAAATTACTAGTATCCCGCGCTAGAAAAATTCAAAGATTTCTCTCACAACCTTTTCATGTAGCTGAAGTATTTTCTGGTATAAAAGGTGAATATGTCTCCTTAAAAGATACTGTAACTGGATTTAAAGCTATCACAGAAGGAAAATTCGATGAACTAAGTGAACAAGACTTTTATATGAAGGGATCTATTGAACAGATTAAAAAAGGAAAATAATGCAAGTCAGACTGATAGCTCCAAGCGGAATAAAATATGACTCGGAAGCAAACAAAGTGATTTTGCCATCTGTTGGTGGACAAATTTCAATTTTGCCTAAACATATGGATATAATTTCACTTCTTGCCCCCGGTGAGATTATTATCCACATAGGCGCTCAAGAAAAGATATTGGTTACTGAAGGAGGTATAGTTCAAGTCTTTGAGGGCAATGTTGATATACTTGCTGATACTGCGGAAGAAGTAAGCTCAATAGATGAGCTTAAAATTGAAGAAGCAAAGAAAAAAGCAGAACAGCTAAGAGCGCAAGCTCGCACAGATATAGAATATGCAGATGCTACCGCTTTACTCGAAAAACAGATTGCTAAAATAAATATATTAAAAAAACGCAAACGAAAATACCAGTAATTTGAAATTCAAAGATTTAAAAACTATATTTTTCTACCAATTTATATATATTTATAAAAAATTGTATAAATTAAATAATGCATAAACTAAAAAAGATATTAAAAAATATCTCCACTCACCCGTCATCGGCATATAAAGTTATTTCTGTTGTTATATTTGTATTTGGAATTATATTAGTTAGTTTATATATTAATAAAAATCATAATAAAACCGAAGAATCGACTGAAGTATCAATTGATAAAAATTCAGATTTACAACATAACTCTGAAAATGACTCGGATAATTTTCAAATTAATATCGAAAAAATCAAAATCGAAGCCCCGGTCATTCTGGGGGTAGATCCGAGCAATGAAAAAAAATACAATCAAGCCCTAAAAGATGGGGTTGTGCATATGGTGGGCACTGCTTTACCCGGCAATAACAAGGGCAACATTTTTATTTACGGTCATTCATCAGCCAAAGAAAAAAGCAAATACAGTGAGATTTTTTTAAAGTTGGACGAACTAAAATTTAATGATAAGATAGAAATAGTTTATAATAAAAAAAATATGAGTACATTGTTCGCGATAAAAAAATTATTGAAAAAGACGATTTTTCTGTGCTTGAACAAACCAAAAATGAACAACTCACACTTATGACCTGTTGGCCGATCGGAACCGCTGATCGCCGAATTATAGTGATAGCAAAGCGAAAATAAAAAATATTAAAAGAATATGGGAATAATTTAATTTAATGAAGGGAAAATGAAAAATATTTCAAAATTACTCATCTTTGTGTTCATTGCTCAGTTTTTATTTATCGCCAAATCAACCCACGCCATCGCTCCTTCTACCCCATATCTGTGGACTGTGACTTGGGGTAATCAAGCCACGCGAGTGGATACGACCACGGGTGTAGAATCTACCCCGTATAATATCGGCGGTTCCCCTGTGGGCGTGGCTGTGGATATTTCTGATAATGCCTGGTTTGCCAACAGTAACGATGATACGGTTACTAAGCTCAATGGTGCTACCGGTGAAACTATTGGCACCTATAATGTCGGTGACACTCCCTGGGGTGTAGCTGTTGACGCCTCGGGCAATGTTTGGGTCACAAACGCTAATGCCGGCACCGTTACCAAGCTTAACGGTACTACCGGTGACACCATCGGTACCTACAATACTGGTTCTGGTCCGCGAGGGGTGGCAGCTGACGCTTCAGGTAATATTTGGGTTGCAAATAACAATGACAGCACAATCACTAAACTGAATAGCGCCACCGGTGCGACGATTGGCACTTATGCAGGTGGAGGCACCGATCCTGACGGTCTGGCGGTGGATGCTTCAGGCAATGTCTGGACTGCCAATATTTCTGGTAATAGCACAACAAAATTTAATGGCGCAACCGGTGCGGTCATAGGCATTTATAGTGTAGGTGATGCTCCAAACTCGCTGGCCGTGGACGCTTCCGGTAATATTTGGGTGACTGCTCAGATAGACGACAATGTTACCAAACTCAATGGTTCCACCGGTGAAGTGATTGGTACTTATGATGTGGGAGCTTGCCCCGAGGGCGTGGCCGTGGATGCTTCGGGCAATGTTTGGGTGGAAAACAATGATGATCAAACTGTTTCCAAACTCAACGGTGAAACGGGTGCGGTAATTGCGACCTACCCAACGGTTGGCGGTAATTTTTACGGCGATGCCACCGGCTTTGCCTTACAGTATTTTGTCTTGGGCTATCGAGCCGATGAAGATCCATCTTTGCCCACTTTTTCCGACTTTACAGGCGGCACGGGTGGCATAAATATCACCGAAGGACAAACCATTACCACCAACCCGTTCATCATTAAAGTTAAACCAACTTCAGATGAAGGTATAGAAAAGACCGAATTCTATGTTGATGATCATCTACTCTGCACTGAGACCGAAGCCGATAGCGAAGGCATCTACTCCTGCTCTTGGGATACCTCTAAATATCACTCTATAGTAAAAGTAATCGCTTATGACACACTGGATAACACAGCAGAGATAATACGCAATACTACCGTTGACCCATCACTCTATACAGAAACCACTATCCCAACCATGACCGAATTGCCAAAGACAGGTAGAAATTAAAATTGCACTATAATAATTATTTATGTTGTGTAGCTATAAGTTTTCGCCTTATTATTATCAATACGAATATTACATTAGATTAATATTTGTTTAATATTTTGCTCATTTTTTATTTGGGGAAATTTTAGTATATACTTCTTTTATTAACAATTGCGATTATTTTACTTCTAGAGCATCTTAAAAGCACACAAAAATATTTTGAATCTATATTTACATTCTTGAAAAATTACTTCATAATTTATTTTCTTCCTTCTATAATCCATGATTTTCGTCGCAACTTTGTTGCTCCTCAGTCATGGTCTCGAAGCGCTCCGAATCAGAGAACGCTTCTGAATTTTCAAAATGTCTGAATTGGTCGGGGATGGCGGACTTGAACCGCCGACCTCATCGTCCCGAACGATGCGCGC
>CAZZBO010000024.1:0-9583 GCA_964652345.1 uncultured Candidatus Saccharibacteria bacterium
AAAGAGAACCGTCCCCCATACACCCCTATACTATACACAAAAGACCCGCGGATTTATAGTCCGCGGATCGAAATCTTATAATCCTGTATGCTATCGGTTGAGTTTCGCATACAGAATCAACATAGCTACCGTTACCATCGCAA
The DNA here is from genome assembly GCA_964652345.1 of uncultured Candidatus Saccharibacteria bacterium. GTDB lineage: Bacteria > Patescibacteriota > UBA1384 > CAZZBO01 > CAZZBO01 > CAZZBO01. The sequence continues at coordinate 144 of CAZZBO010000024.1, forward strand.
AGATAATGAGGCATATTACCCCAAGCACGCCATACTGGGAAATCCCCTTTCCAGTCATGACGTCTGCCGACAGAGCGACAGCAGACAAGACAGCCAGAAATCCGCATGCGCTGGTAAAAACCAGCGCTACAACAGCAATAACCACCTCCGCGATTATCGCAAAAACTTGCTTCAGCATTTTTTGCCCCTCCTGTGGACTGATAAAATTATACCTATTTTTTGAAATTTGTCAAAAGTTAGTACACAGAATTTTTCTTTTAAGAATATATTGCAAAGCATTGAGATTATTTGTTTTAAGATTATAATTAATAAAAAGAAGCAAGTATGTTTGGCATAGGTATCGGTATAATAATAGTAATCATAATCGCAATAATAATTGCAACTACTACCAAAGAAACAAAAGAATAACAACCAATTAAATAATAAAGAAAGGAACAACTATGTCTATAGTAGAAGAGTCAGAATTTAAAGGAAATGCGATGATAGTATTAAAACAAAATGAAGAGGATAAATATCCGTTTCAATTTGGTGTAAAAAAAGCAAAATTAATTGTAGAAAATATTGATGCTATTAAAAAATTTGTTGAAAAAAATGATAAAACAGAAAAATAATATGTAAGAATTATTCAACAGATTATATTGAAATTTATCAAGATCTATAAAAAAGCTAAAACATAAAGTTATAAATTCAATTTAAAATATTGAGTTACTTTATATAAAGATGATATATTTCGTTATCTAGATTATTTTTATTTTATTTGCATTTCAAAATATGTAATTTTTTTAACTTAGATCTAATTATATCTTAAAATATGATTTAAAAATTTATTTACATTAGATATTCAAAGAAGATATTTTTAAATATCTATATCCGAGTAAATCAATTTATCTGTTCTGACCCAGTATGTTTTAAAGATCAATAATTTTCTCTTACCTTCACCAACCAATACTATCTCTTCATTTTCCTGATCATACCCTACGGCTACTGAACCATTTTTTATTGAATCAGCAAGTGCTTTTGAATCTGATTTTTCACCTAAACTCAATTGAAGAAATGTTTTTGACTCAGATTTTTCATAATATGTAGCTATCTCTTTTACTTTTGTACTGTTTTTATCAAGCAGGGTAATATTTTTATCAGTTATGTATTTTTTTATTGCTTCTTCTTTTGTGCCTGATTTGTTAGTAATATCACCTTTTTCTATCTGTGATATAGTTTGTGGAGTTGCGGGAGGAGTGATGGTAGATATAGGTTCTGTTGAAGCATTTGGAGTTGAAGGCATAGTAGAAGTGGGCGTTGGTTCTGTTGTTGTGTCCGAATTTAGTGGAATATTTAAATCAGTATTGTGCTCATATGACATTGATGGGCTCGAAATTGATTTATTATTTTGATTTAAAATTATATCTCTGTTTTGATCTTGATAATTATATGTGACTGTATATTTGCTTGAATTGCCATAGATAGTATCTTCAGCCCAAATTTTTATACTAGGGAATCTTTCATAAATTGGTATGGTATAATTTCCATGATTTTTTTCGACCATCTGTTCATTAACTTGGTTAGTGGTAAGATATTCATAATATATTTTTGCAGTATTTACAATCTTATCGTCAGATGTTTTCACATTTCCAGAAAGATATCTAAACCCCCTCTCTGGTTTTTTGTCAATAATTAAATTGACTTGAAACGGCCATTTCTCATCAATGCCCCATTGACCTGTATATTCATTAATTTTTTTATAGAATATAGTATTTACAGTTTCTGAATTATAATATTGTTGATCATCTGCTAATCCTCTTGCATGTAATTTGATTAAATGATTATTTGCTTCTGCTTCGGTATAAAGCTCGAGCGGAATATCTTTTTCTTTCACTCGGAAGTATCCATATCTATCAGCTTTAGCGATTTCTTTTCCAGAACTTGTATGATAAATCGAAGCATAAGGCCAATAACCACTATCAGATATTTGGCCATCTTGTCTGTAGCTAAATTCAACCCTTCCTTCAATAAGGGTATCGTTTTGATTTTTTTTAGATATACGTGAAATTTCATTTTCACTCTCTGAATAATCTAAAAAGAAATCAAGTGAGATGTCTCCTGGAAAAATTTTAATACTTCCATTAAATTTTTCAGTTTTACTAATTTTTTTATTGCTAGCCAAATCAGTATATATCGCTGTATAAGTACTTGGAATGATTTTATTATTAGCAAGATCAGTGAAAATAATCTCATGATTACCAGACTTCAAATTTGTTATAGTATAATAACCTTTTGATTGTCTCCCGTAGCTTCCATCTGAAGATATTGCTACCTTATCTCCAATCGAAATCAATATATTACTTTCTGGATATGGAAACTCTATATGGCCATGAAGTGTAGATGATTCATCCTTAACTTCTTCTGCCTTAAAATTATTAAAATATATCACCACTATTAATAAATAGCTATTAAAATTAATATTCCTAATATTATAAATAATTTTTTTATTTTATACATAACCCTCCTACTTTGATTATTGGTTATAAATTTTCTAGTATGGCAACATTCAACTTATTTATTCAGATGACATATCAATTCTATAAATATACTTATGCTAAGTCAATACTATCTTTGCCACTTAAAATAATTACTATCCTTTCAGGGTTCATAGCATACTAAGGATTTCAATTATTTTCGTTCATATCACTTACGGCTATAACACTCTCTATCTCAACGTTGACTGGTAAAGCCACATAAACATTCCTTGTACGGTCTCCCTTTTTTCTAGGTAATCCCTGTATGTTCCTTTGTTCTTGGTAGGAAATCATATCAGTTGTTCTTGCAATACAGACATACCCCTTGGGACCTGCATATTTCTTGGCTTCTTCAATATCAGAAGTTAAGTATATAACACCACCTCTTGTAACATCCATCTCCTCGTTTAATGTTGGAGTTTTAAACTCACCAAATACACTTTTAGTACCATGATACATCCTGTATTGGTCTGTTTCAGGTAAATATTCGGGTTCTATTTCTGACTTGTTTCTACTCATAATAATTTTTTTATCTTTTTAGTGATTGATCTTTTTTGTAATATTTATAAATAAATATATCACGATTCGAATTTTTTTGCGAAATTAGACTGAGTATTAATTATTTACATACAATAAATGATGGAATATGATATATTAAGTTAAATAATCCAACCATCTCTTTAATAATATTTGAAAATATTCTGCGGTAAGCTAAAATTAAATCACAAGATAAATTAATTATTTTTAGGATAATAAGAAAGAATAAATAATATGAACTTAAGAAATTTTTTCAACCCAAGAGGAGAAATCGCGAATCAAACAGAATCTGAATCGCAAAATGATAGATTGAGGGAGTACTTAAAAAATGAAATTTCAAAAACAAATCCTTTTATGCAAGCAACATTAACGCCATTGTTATACACCCTAGCACTACCAAACAACATAAAACGTCTATCGAGAGTATTAGACAAATCAGATATTTATTACAATATAATAGTCAATCCGGAAGCTTACTCCGGAGATAAGCCAACAGAATTTGACGAAGATAAAGCGAATGCAAGTTATCAACTTGGATATAAAATAATTTCAACGAGAAAAGGGGATAGAATACATAATTACGGACCAGCTTGGAAGGGGCTGAAAGCCAAAGAAACTGATGAATCTGAAGAATCGGGAAGTAGAAAAAATGCAAAAATATATATTCATCCTAATCCAGAAAAAGCCGACGGATTAATTGAACAACTTATTAACGGAGGATTTGCTTTTAAGTTTCCCTCAATCCCGGACGATGAAGATCCTCAAGTAAATTTGGACAGAAGAGATCAAATAACTATTTATACTTCTGACCAAAAAAGTCCCGAGATTTTACATTCTTTAAATGGTATTCAAAAATTACACCCAGAGTACTTTTTCCAAAAAATCCCTCTTTTTAGCGCAGGGGTAAGTTTTGATAATAACGTTTTGCATGGTATTGGTTTTACATTTAGCGACAATTCTTTCATTGCCGACAAAATACTAACTCCCGTATTAAAAAATTTTCCCTGGGATGGTGAAAACGAGCCAGATTTTTCTATTGTTGAAAAAATTAAAAATCAATTTGAAAATAATGAATTTGATCCGAATATTCCAGCACTCAACATAGACATCAAAGACAAGTTTCCACAACTATATGACCACTTGGTTATTGGGAATTATTAAATTAACAAAATAAAAATTTAAGTTGTTAAAATTGATACAAAAATCAATTCTAGAATTATATTTATTCACTTTAAATATAATTTATGAAATGTTTTATTGATAATATTTTAAAAGATAATTTTAGCTTAATGGATAGATCTTTTTCAAACTTATGTGATTAATCTATCTCTTTGAATTGGAATATGAGAGAAACCGACATATTCAACTGTCTTTCTTAATTGTTGAGCTTTTTTAATAGCGGGAATGAGATCGGTATCTGAAGAAACTAAAATTATACGATCACATAGATTTCATAAGCAGATGTCACGATATCGATGGCAATTTGAACATCGGCACCCTTTTCATGATAAATTCCGTCATTTTTTAAGAGATAGCCAAGTATATATTTAATTTATTTTTTTAAGACGATTAAAAAGTTTTTGTCAGTCTGCAACCATACGATTAGCTTTTTTTGTACCATCTTGTCTAACACGCTCAATGTAATAAAAGGAGTTAACGACTTTTTTTAAATTAGCTAAAAATTTAACAAAATTAGTAAAATCAAGTTTCAGTAGATTATGTAATTTTTCTTCTTTAACACTCCCACCATCACAAAACCACCCTATTCGGGTGGCGTCGTGATGGTGGACTCTAACTATATATTTTGGAACACCTTTTTTGAAATTGTCTTCAAATGGTATCCAATATTAAAAGAAGTATTCGTCGAAAAAGTACCTTAAAAATTAAAAAGTAAATGATAATTCGCCTGTTTCAAGCACTAGTTTTTCTTATTTTTCCTGTTTCTCTGTCTGTTAGCAATATATTCATCAATTGCTTTTTGACTAGTTAACCAATTACGCTCCTTTTTATATGCTTCTAGCTTCCCTTGACGAATAAGTAAGTTGAGATATTTTGCAGAAAAGGGTGAGCTTGGGGCAATTTCAATTAGTGGTAAAAAACTCTCTTTATAATGAGATTTAGGAGTTACAATTTGTAAATAAATATTCAATGATCGCTCAACACTCTGTGCGACAAATCTTATCAATGAAATATAGTCGACCTTATCTGCTTTATTCAACACTGAATAATATTTTTTACGATCATTTTTAAGGATAATCACCAAAGGATAACCAGCCCGCATCAAAAACAAGTTCATTGCCAGTCTGGCTGTACGACCATTGCCATCAAAAAATGGGTGGATATATACCAATTTATGATGAACTATCGATGCAAGTTCGATCGGATGTAATTTTTTCTGATTAACTCTAATCCAGTCGACAAGAGAACGCATTTTCCGTGGAACTTCTATGGCTTCAGGCGGAGTATGATCTGACCCGCCAATAATTACATTTGCGTCACGATACTTTCCCGCCCAATCTCTATCAGTATCCAACATCACTAATTGATGAAGCTGACGAATTAAAATCTCTGAAAAAGTATGCTTTTTATCATGTTCAATCAAATCATTTAGGTATACTAATGCTTCAAAATGATCTTTAGCTTCTAGATGATCTTTTAAAGGCTTACCTTTTATCGTCAACCCCTCATTGATAACCAAAAAAGTCTCCTTGAGTGTCAAAGAGTTCCCTTCTATCCCATTCGAATTATATGTCATTTCAATTCTAAATTGTTCTTGCAGTTTCATAACTTGTGAAACTGGTAATGGACGAAAAGAATTCAAAATCTTTAATTTATCGTCTATCCTTTTTTTCTGTATTGGGTTTAAATAATTCATTTTTCCTTCCTTTATTCTTAATATGGTTTATATTGATATTTACACTATACCATATTAAGAATATGCATGTCAATAGTAGTCAAAGACCTAGGTATAACGGAAAAATCAGATGATTCTTAAGTTTAATTTAATCATTTTTATGAAGGTTATTAAAAATATACGTTTAAAGTAAATAAGATGAAAAAACTTGATATTTTTCAAAAGTGTTCCAAACTCTTCTTAAGTATATACAAAAATAGCAGGATTGAACCTGTTATTTTTGTGGTGGTGTTTGCTGGAAGAAGCTCGGAAAAATTTTGAGCAAAATATTGAATAATATTTAAATGTTGCCTCACTCGCGGAGTTTACCCCGTACCCGATGCGGGGCTCGCTCGGCTGTTTTGTGCGGTCGCTGGAGGGGTTTGGGGAGGAAAGCGACCGCACATTTGGGATAGAAAATGCAGGACAAAAAGGAGGGTATCGATCATTAGCCTGTTTTGTACCGATTAGTAATAATAATTTCTCGACTGAATTGGAACTAAAAAAACTTCCGGTTGGAAGTTTTTTTAGTTAGCGCTTTTAGTCACTAGATTGAATTACGGTTTAAACGGCGCTTCTACGATTCCCTTAGCCTCTTCGATGCCTTTTTTGATTGCCTCACCGGTTGCTTCTTCTCCGCCTTTCACAACCTTGCCTAGAGCTTTCTCGGCTTTTGTCGCTACTTCACCGATAGCTTCCTCTGTGTTTTTCCCAGATTCTTCCAATGCCTTGACCGCACCGACATAAACATCTTTCACTCCTTCAGTTATATCAATAACGCCCTCTTTTCCAAGTTCTACTATCGCTCCAAAAATTTCTCCAACATCTTCCGTTCCTTCTTTCAAGATACTAGTTACGGTCGAAGCCAAAGACTCCGTAACCTCTCCTGTTCCTTCGATTGTGTTTTTGAGCAATTCTTTAATTGCCATGTACCTCTCCTTTCTTTACTTATAAATTTTGTTAACCACACAATAATATAGTCAAAATCAATTAAAATTGATTTTTGTTGGTTGTACTAATCCCCGACATAATTAAAATATTCACCAGCTCCAATTTCCGCGAAGACAAACAGGGCGTAGAAAACGAGCAGTAATAGGGCGTCTTTTTTATTTAACGGTTTTTCGGTTTTCATTAAGTAAAAAAGAAAAACCGCTGCCACTACCATAAAGAAACCTGTGATGTAAACAATTCTTGGATTAAATGAAAAGGGACTGATTAGCGCTACAATGCCGACGACTATAGCGGCATCCGTCAGAACATTTCCTAAAATATCGCCTATCGCTAAAGCCTCATGATCTTCTCGAACTGCTCTGATAGACAAAAAGAGTTCCGGTAGGGTGGTTCCCAAAGCAATAAAGAACATACCCGTAAAGATTGGATTGATATCGAGTTTGCGGGTTGCAGCGATGGCATTCTGAACGGTAAAATCGGATGCAAGTAGTAAAACCGCTAAACTTATCAAAAAGAGAACGAAATATTTTACAGAAAATTGGCGGTGGCCCAGAACGCTTTTTGTCGGTTCCCGATTAAGCATCGAGCGGAAGAAATAACAGCCGGCAATTATTAGAATAATTCCATCAATTCGCGAATAATTGCCGTTTAGTCCGAGTAAAATCGGTATGGTCAATATTAATATATAAAGCAAATCATGTTTGACAATTTTACCGCTTGCTTTGAAATTGTGTCCTCCAAAAATAATAACGAGTCCGAAAATAAGGGTTAAATCGGCGACATTGGAGCCAAAGAGCGTACCTAACCCCAAGGAGGGTACGCCGTCTATTGCTGAAGTAACGCTGATAAAGGTTTCTGGAAGAGCGCAAATCACTGCAATAAGTAGAAATCCGATCATATAACCGGAGATTTTTAACCCTTGAGCCAGCTTATACGCATAGCGGACGGCGTAACCGGCGCTTTTGGTAACAACTACAAGTGAGATTACCGACAATACTATATTATACAAAACAACCTCCTATTCTTTTCTGCCTATTTAAAAGTGTCTATTTTTAAAGGCGCTCTATCCAAAGCATCCCGAACTAAAAACTCGAATATATTCTTCTTGTTTTTTCTTATAGCGGTTAAAATAAATGCGCTTATGACACCGAAAAAAGATATGATTACAAAAAGAACATTAAACCCCAACCTATCGGCGATAACTGCGCCAATAGCGGCACTTGAAGCCGTCGCTATTCCTACTCCCACGTCTTCAAGCGACCATTCAAATCCAATGATTTTCTTGTCGATATGATTAGTAAAAATTATACGCCAGGCGGGAACGGCCATAGAGTTAGCAAGACCACTGATGCCTTGTAAAAGATAAATATGCCACGGCTCCGATGATATTGTGTAAAACAATGGAATGACCGCCATCAAAAAAGTCCCCGCTACCATAAAGGAATATTCATCCAATTCGCCTTTTATTTTATCTAATAACCGACTAATCGGTATCGCCATTATAACTCTAGTAATCCAATAGCATGCCGTAGCATAGCCGATAACTTCAATTCTGTTATCGATGTTTTTTAAAATGAAAACAGCAAATATTGGCGATAACAAACCGACAGCAAAAAACAAGAAGAAATCGGAGGCAACCAATAGGCGTATGGTTTTATTTACAAATTTGTTATGGTTGTTGTTTGTTTGAATCATATTGGCAGGCTACTTTTAAAAAACAACCGGTTCTTTTTGACCGGTTGTTTATTTGCTCTAATTGCGTTTATACTGCAAAACAACCGATCAAGCGATGGTTGTTACTGCGGTCTTTTGTGTGATATGCCCTAGTACCATATTTATAGTGTATCAAAATTTAATATTAAAGCAAGACAATTGATTGGTGCAATTCAGTATCAATCTAATATTCTTCTCGTTCTACCCTCCTTTTTGTCCTGCATTTTCTATCCCAAATGTGCGGTCGCTTTCCTCCCCAAACCCCTCCAGCGACCGCACAAAACAGCCGAGCGAGCCCCGCATCGGGTACGGGGTAAACTCCGCGAGTGAGGCAACATTAAATTATTCAATATTTTGCTCAAATATTTTCCGAGCTTCTTCTAACAAACACCACCATATTGTATTTAATTTTTCGGAAGCCGCCTCGCGCGGGCTGAAAGCCCGCGCTTCGGCTGGCAAATTGTAGAGTAAAGTATATTCTTTTGGGAAAGAAATTGAGAGCTTTTTGTTGAGGATTTGGCGGTTAATGTGCAAAGCACATAAAGTATGAAATAGTATGATGAGTTAGTATATACCATTTCATACTTTGACCCGATGGTTTTTGTTTGCTTTGCGAACAGCAACACGAGATTTTAATTGTCGGTGTAATTCCGCCTTCGGCGGAAATTTCAGAAAGCATTTGTTGTTCGGTAAATGTTTGGTATAATGTAGATAGAAAAATTTGTTCTAAAAGGAGGGAAATATGGTCAAATATTTTATCTATTGCCGGAAGTCGTCTGAGGAAGAAGAACGACAAATTTTGTCTATTGAGGCCCAGCTCCAAGAACTCCGAG
>CAZZBO010000025.1:0-9191 GCA_964652345.1 uncultured Candidatus Saccharibacteria bacterium
CAATCGCTTGATTCTTGGTAAGTAAAATGCTATATTGATTAAGAAATGAAAAAAGATATTCATCCCCAATATTTTAAAAATGCAAAAATTACATGCTCTTGTGGAGCAGTTTTTGAGGTTGGATCAACAAAGGAAGCTATGAAAGTCGAAATTTGTTCTGCTTGTCATCCGTTTTATTCCGGGCAAGCAAAAATTATTGATACCGCTGGGAGGGTAGATAAGTTTAAAGCTCGACTTGAAAAAGCTCAAAAAATGAAAAAGGAAGAATAATGCCAAAAGCTAATCAAACTTTAAATTTGGAAGAAATGCTAAATGCTGGAATGCATTTAGGACATAAGAAAGAACGAAGCCATGCTTCCGCAAAAGCTTTTATTTTCGGAGTAAAAGAAGGAATTTCAATAATTAATTTAGAAAAAACTCAAGACTCTTTAATCGAAGCAAAGCAAAGTTTTAATAAATTGATAAAAGAAGGAAAAAATATACTATTTGTAGGCACAAAAGGTTCAGCTAAAGTGTTTATTCAAAAAACTGCTGAAAAATTAGAAGCACCATATATAAATGAGAAGTGGCTGGGAGGTACTTTAACAAATTTTGAAACTATTCAAAATACATTGCAAAAAATGAAGCAAATAGAAGATTTTTTTTCGGGAGAAAAAGTTAATACTGTCACAAAAAGAGAGAGAACAAAATTAAAAAATAAACTTGAAAAGATGCGCAAAATTTTTTCAGGAATTTCTTCTCTCAAACAGCTTCCGGATGTTTTGTTTATTGTAGATCCTGCTGAAGAAAAAATTGCATTACAAGAAGCAAAAAAAATAAATATCCCGGTGATGGCTATTTGCGATACAAACAGCAATCCGAATTTTATTGATTATCCGATATTTGCAAACGATGATGCAAAAACATCACTTAAGATGATTTTTGAATATCTTTTTGAAATAGATTTTGATAAAGAGCAGAAAAATCAAAAGGAGGAAGATGGCGATAAATGTTGAGGATATAAAAAAATTGCGTGAATTGACTGGATCTGGAGTAGTGGAAGCAAAAAATGCTTTGGAGGAAGCAAAAGGAGACTTTAAAAAAGCAGAAATAGCTTTAAGAAAAAAAGGGTTTGACAAAGCAAAGAAAAAAACTGACAGAACTGCAAATCAAGGCATAGTTGAAGTGTATAACCATTTAGGCAGAATTGGATCAATGGTTGAGCTTGCATGTGAAACAGATTTTGTAGCCAGAAATGATCTTTTTAAACAAGTTGCCCATGATTTAACTCTTCAAATCGCTTCCATGAGTCCCAAGGATATTGAAGATCTTTTAGCTCAAAATTTTATAAAAGATGAATCGATTACAATTGCTGATTTGATACGAAATACAGTTGTCAAGACTGGAGAAAATATTTGTATTAAAAGATTTTCTAGATTTCAACTTGGAGAATAAGAGTCTAAACAGCGTTAAGCTTACTCAATTAAATTGTAGAATCTATTATTGTATTGTTTAAGTTATTGAACTTTGGTATTGTGTGCTACAATAAAATATAAAAGGAGGCAATGATGGACAATAAAAACAACGTCCAAAATCAAGTTGCAAATAGCATTAAGGGTCTAGAAGCGAATTTTGACGACATTTTCGTTAAAAAAGCTCCATTTCAACTACCCGACAGTGTAAAATCGTTTATCGTAACAGTTTTGCCATGGGTAATCATAATTTGGTTTATAGTACTTATTCCGGCTTTACTGGCAGTATTCGGGTTAAGTTTATTTGCAAGCCCGTTTGCGATATATGCTGAATTGACAACTGGATATGTGTACTCTATCTCAATAATCATTCTTGCAATTCAGATGGTAATTATGCTTTTAGCAATTCCAGGACTGATGAGAAAATCAATTTCGGGATGGAGGTATATGTTTTATACCCAGCTAATAAATATTGTTTATTCAATATTTACATTATCGGTTTCTTCTATAATTTCATCAATAATTGGCGCAATAATAGGTTTGTACCTTTTATTTCAGATTAAAAGTTATTATAAATAAATTTTTGAGGAAAAAAGCCCCGTTGCAACTCGGGGCTTTTTTCAAATATAAAAATATGATAATCTAGAACTGTAGAAAAAGGAGTAAAAATGTTTGAACATATAATTACTAACGCAAAAAAAAAGATGAACATTGTAATTGAAAAATTAGAGGAAGGGTTTGCTAAAGTCCGAACAGGAAGAGCTTCAACAGATTTAATTGAAGGAATATTGGTAGAATATTATGGTAATCCTACGCCACTAAAACAAGTTGCTTCATTGTCTGTGCCACAAGCAAATCTGATAGTGATTCAACCATGGGACAAAACAGTAATTCAAGCCATAGAAAAAGCAATACAAGAAGCCGATTTGGGATTTTCTCCAATAAACGATGGACAGGTTGTAAGAATTACTTTACCTCAAATGACCAGTCAAGATAAGGAGAAATTTGTTAAACTAATACATGAAAAATCAGAAGCGGCCAGAATTGCGCTAAGAAATTTACGTAAAGACGCTAGAGAAGAGATTGAAAAATTAGAAAAAAATGGCAAATTAACGGAAGATGATCAAAGTCGAAGCGATGAAAGATTAAACAAATTGATAGATGAATTTAATACCAAAGTTGAAGACCTTTCAGAAAAAAAAGAACAAGAACTAAAAACTATATAGATGTTTTTAACCATTATTGTATTTATAATTATTTTAGGAGTGTTGGTATTTGTCCATGAATTTGGTCATTTTATGATGGCAAAAATCAACAAAATAGGTGTTGAGGAGTTTGCATTTGGGTTTCCTCCAAAATTAATATGTAAAAAAATAGGCGAGACAAATTATTGTATTAATGCTATTCCACTAGGAGGATATGTAAGATTGATCGGAGAAGAAGAGAAATCAAATGCAAAAAATTCATTTACCAAAAAATCTTTTATCGGAAAAGCATCGGTAATTGTCGCAGGAGTAGTGATGAACTTTATTTTGGCTGGCTTTCTTTTGGGCTTTACTTTTATTAAGGGGACAACTCCTATTGTCAGCGATCCGTCAAATTTACCAGGTGAAAAAAATACACAAGTTGGAATTTATGAAGTTGAAAAAGGGGGGGTTGCCGATTTAGCGGGTATAGCAAGCGGTGATATTTTTTTAGATTTTAAATCAGTCCAAGAGCTTACAGAATTTACCGCATCTAATCTAGGAAAACAAGTTAATCTAAGTTATAAACATTATCAAGAAGAAAAGATGGCAACAGTCGTGTTGCCTGAAAAACAAGCGCCACTAGGCGTAACTGTGATAGATCTCACCACGGTAAAGATGCCTTTTTTTAAAGCGATTTATCATGGTTTTATAGAAGCAGGTAAAATCGCTCAATATATGTTGATTTTCTTAAAAGATATGTTCTTTGAATTGTTTCACGGTAAAACTGATTTGGCTCAAAATATTTCCGGGCCAGTGGGGATTTATAAAATTACCGGTGAAGCAATAAAGCTTGGATGGTCAACTGTCATCAAAATCGCTGCTTTGTTGTCTGTGAATCTAGCGTTGATTAATATATTGCCCCTTCCTGCTCTTGATGGAGGAAAGCTCCTATTTATAGGATTGGAAAGAGTATTTAGAAAAAAAGTGATCAGGGAAGAGGTAGAGAATATTATTCATCTAGTAGGTTTTGCTTTATTGATATTTTTAATGATTTTGATCACTTACAGAGATATATTTCGCTAAATCTAATTATTATCTCCAAGATAAATTTTTTATAAAGATAAAAAAAAAATTTTAAAAATATTATGTAACTTATGCAGACGATTGACATAATATAAGTTAGTTTGCTAAACTAAATTTATAAGATAAGTTAATGCCTCAAAAGGCAAGGAAAGGAGTGTTTATGAACGACGACACAACTACAACCCCGGTTGATGATACAGCGACCGATGATGCAGGAGAAACTGCAACAACAGGAAACGTAGAAGAAGGAGAAGGAACTGAAACAGAAGAAGAAGAAGAAGGTGAAGACGACGAAGAAACAACGGAGTAATGTAGGATTAAAGCGACAACCGACTAAAAGGTTGTCGCTTTTTTTTAAATAAAATATAATAAACTTGTGAGAAATACAATTATCGTTGGCAATTGGAAAATGAACACTAACCTTGGAGAGGCCTTGGTTCTTGGTACTGTGATTAAAAGAAGAGCAGAAGATTTTGAACATACAGAAGTTGTAATTGCGCCTCCTTTCGTTTGGCTTGCATCCTTAAAAGAAACTCTAAGCCCTATTCCAAAAAATTTTAATCTGGCGGCGCAAAACTGTTGGTGGAAAGACAAAGGAGCTTTTACGGGTGAAATTTCTCCAGAAATGTTAAAAGATTTGGTTAAATATATAATTATTGGTCATAGTGAAAGAAGAAGAATATTTAAAGAAGATAATTTGCTTATCGTTGACAAATTAAAAGCAATTTTACATAACAATTTGATTCCAATTGTATGCGTAGGAGAAATGACTGATCAGTCTGGGGACAAGATAGATAAAAACATTATTATTCAAGTTAGGATAATTCTTGACGCTATTACAAAAAGTCAACTCAAAAATATTATTTTTGCTTACGAACCTTTATGGGCTGTAGGAACAGGCAAGGCTGCTTCTCCAAGATATGTCGCAAAAGTTGTGGACAAGATTCGTGAAGAAGTTTTAAATAGATTTGATCAGGAAAGCGCAAAAGAAGTTCGAATTTTATACGGAGGATCTGTCACAAGCTCGAATATCTCGCAATATTTAAGTTTTAACACTGTTGACGGTGCTTTAGTTGGAGGGGCATCTCTCGAGGGAAAAGAATTTAATAAAATTTGTGCTCAAGCATCAGAGGTAAATTGAATGAGTCGAATATTTGTATTGGGTAATGTTTCAGTTGATTTTACGATAAATTTAAAATCAACAGACATCAAAGTACTATCTAAAGAATTTATTTTGCCTAGGGGAGTTAAAATTGATATAGATGAATTTGATTATTTTGTTGGAGGATCCGCTCACAATATCGGGTATGGATTAAAAAATGCGGGGCACCAAGTATGTCTTTATACTCAAACTGGTCAAGATCAAAACAGCCATATTATTAAAAGCGAAATAAAAAAAAATAAATTAAAAGCTAATATTTATCATAGTAATGACCATCATACAGCTAGTTCTGTGATAATGCTTTATGGGGGCGATCGAACTATTTTGACTTGCGGTACTGCTATTGATTATAATCTTTGGCATATTGATGATTTAGAGCAATGCGATTGGCTGGTTATTGGGCCATTGCACGGTCCCGCTGAAAATTTGATAGATAAAATTATTAGGGCAAATGTTAAGAACAATTTTCGAATTGCTTTTATACCGAGTAATTACTTATTAACAGAATCAACTACTGTCTTGCGCAGAATATTGAAAGTTACTGATTTGTATATTTCAAATTTTGAAGAGGCTAGAATTTTAACTCATCAAATGCAAGGTGTCGAGATAAAACGGCTTAGTGCAATAATTATGCAGTATGGTCCTCAAGTAGTGGCTATCACACAAGGGAAGTGCGGAGCTTCAATTTATTCCGAGGATATTTTTTTTGATGAATCTGCTTATGAGATTGATCAAATAGTTGATACGACCGGAGCTGGGGATGCATTTAGCGCAGGGTTGATAGCGACATTGGCCTATACTAGAGCAATGAATGAAAAAGCGTTATTTTCGGGATTAAAGATCGGACTGTTAAATGCAAAAGAAAATATAAAATATTTTGGAGCAACAGTCGGGACATTAAACTCAAAAGAGTTTAAAAGGGAATTGAATAAATATCAAGTAAATATATCAAATTGACCTTTTCAGGAATAAAGGATAAAATAAACCTATGAAAACGATCAGAGATTTGAGTTTGTCTGGGAAAAAAGTACTATTGCGTACGGATTTTAATGTTCCTCTGCTCCCCGTTGATGAAGAAGGAATTTGTCATGTTAAAGACAATACTCGAATTATCGCAAGTCTTAAAACTATCAAATATTTAATAAAAAACAAAGCTAAGGTAATAATAATATCTCATATTGGTAGACCAAAAGACAATAAAGACCCAAGATTTAAATTAGATGGTGTTGCTCTTGAGTTACAAAAAATCTTGGGACAAGTTGTGTATAAAACCGCAAATCTTTTTGGTCCAGACGTGGAAGAGACTGTAAACAACCTAAAACCCGGAGAAGTAGTATTGCTTAGCAATCTTAGATTTGATCACCGTGAAGAAAAAAACGACAGAGTGTTTGCAAAGCAATTAGCTGACTTGGCTCAAATTTACATAAATGATGCTTTTTCAGTGAGTCATAGAGCTCATGCCTCCGTTGAAGCGATCACCAATTTTCTGCCAAGTTATAGTGGATTTTTACTTGAAGAAGAATTAAACACTTTAAAGAAAATTTTAAAAGATGTAAAAAAACCTTTTTATTTGATTCTAGGGGGGGCAAAACCAAAAGAAAAAATTCCTGTTATTAATAATTTGATAAATCAAATCGATGGGATATGTTTGGGCGGAATAATATGTTGTGCTTTTTTCAAAGCTCAAGATAAGGATGTTGGCGATTATTCTTTTACCAAAGATGATACTTTTGAAGTTAAAAGAACAATAAAAAATCTTATGCAGAATAATATACAGATGATTCTACCAGATGAAGTTATCACAGCGCAAAAAAATAGTTTAAATAAGCAAATGTTAAAAAAAATTGAAGATGTATCAAAAAAAGAAATTGTAGGAGATATTTCTCAAGAATCAGTAAGCAAAATGATACAAGGGTTGCAATCAGCAAAATCAATATTCTTTAATGGCACTTTAGGAATTGTAGAAGAAGAAGGATTAGAAAGTGGCACAAAAAAATTAGTTGAATACTTAGCAAAACGAGGTAGCGATGTGATTGTGTGTGGAGGAGATACATTGTCAGCTATTGCCAAATTTGGCCATAGCCAATCTTTTCCCAACAGATCATTAGGCGGGGGAGCGACTTTAGAATTCTTGTCAGGAAAAAAATTACCCGGCATTGTGGCGCTTGATTAAATAATCCTCTTGATTATAGAAGCGCTTGATGTTATTATTGTTTAATAAAATACAAAATATGAAAATCTTAAAAAAAGAACAAACTAAAAATTTATTATCTCTTTCTTTATCCGTCGAAAATAGAGATCTGCAGAATGCTTTTGATAAAGTATTTAATAAATTAAAAAACGGAGTAAACGTTAAGGGTTTTCGTTCCGGAAAAGCTCCTAAGAATTTAATACTTAAAGAAATTGGTTCAAATAAAATACAAGAAGAGACATTTTCGGAAACTATCAATAACACCTATGCCAAAGTTTCTGCCGAACAAAAAATTGATCCTATAGATTATCCGAAAATTGATGTTAAAAAATTTACTCTTGATATAAATAATCCCGAAAAAGTTACTGGAGAGCTTGAGTACACAATAGAAATAGAAGTAATGCCCGAACCAAAAATGAAAGATTTCTCGAAAATAAAATTGAGCAAACAAGAAAACACGGAGGTTAGTGATAAGGAAGTCGAAGATGTAATAGAATATTTGAGAAAACAAAAAGCTAGTTTTAAATCAATAGCCAAGCCAGCTGAAAAGGGAAATCGTGTGGAAATTAATTTTGAAGGTGAGATTGAGGGCAAAAAACTTCCAGAATTAAAAAGCAAAAATCATCCATTAATTTTGGGCGAAAATACTATGATTCCCGGATTTGAAGATAATTTGATAAAAATGAAAACTGGTGATAAAAAGGATTTTTTTATAACCTTTCCATCAGATTATTCTAAAACTGAGTTTTCTGGCAAAAAAGTAAAATTTAATGTAGAGATGCTTCTTGTCCAAAAAGTAATTTTACAGGAAAAAAATGATAAAATGGCGAAAGATTTTGGTAGAAAAAATTTAACAGAATTGAAAAAAGCAATCAAAAAAAATATTGAAGATGAAAAAATTCATAACAATCGCCACAAAGAAGAAGAGGAAATCGTAGAGCAACTCTTAAAATTGGTAGAAGTGGAAGTGCCTGAAATACTTGTGAATAAAGAGCTTGATCATATGGTTGACGATGCAAAAAAAAGAACTGAACAGTATAAAATTTCATTTGATAATTATTTAGCTCAAATTAAAAAAACAGAAAATGAATTTAAAGAGAGTATGAGAGAGCAAGCTCAAAAAGCAGTAAAAATTGGTTTTGCGCTAAAAGAAGTAATTAAAAAACTGGATATAAAAGGAGAAAACAATTCAGTTGGCGCAAAAGCTATGGATGAGCTATTTAAAATTGCCTATAAAAATTCAAACAGAGACGAATACAAACCTCATCATCACCACGAATAATTTTCAATAAATGTAAAGTAAACTTGACATTTATTATGGTTTTGCTATTGTTTAGTTATTATTTAGATTTTGGATTTAATTATTTTAAGGAGTTTTATGAAGAAAGAAATTTCAAATCAATATTTAGTACCCATGGTTATTGAAAAAACTGCTCAAGGAGAACGAAGCTATGATATTTATTCCCGTCTTTTAAAAGATAGAATAATTTTTATCGGCGGTCCGATTGATGATCATATGGCAAATTTAATTATTGCACAGCTTCTATTTTTAGCTTCAGAAGATCCAAATAAAGAGATAAGTCTTTATATAAATAGTCCGGGGGGATCAGTTACTGCGGGAATGGCAATTTATGATACCATGCAATTTATAAAACCGGTTATTTCTACTATTTGTATTGGAATGGCCGCATCGATGGCTGCATTTTTATTGGCAGGCGGAGCTAAAGGTAAAAGATTTGCTTTGCCAAATTCAAAGGTGCTCCTTCATCAAGTTTTGGGTGGCGCTGAAGGTCAAGCAACAGAAATTGCAATTGCAGCAGAAGAGATTTTGAGAGTAAAAAAACAAATGAACGAACTTTTAGCTCATCATACTCGTCAAACATTTACAAAAATCGAAAAAGACACAGACAGAGATTTTTATATGACAGCAATTCAGGCAAAGGATTATGGAGTGATAGACAAAATTATAACAAAGTAAATCGTTTTAGTAACAAAAGTGAAGAGTAGTTTTATAAAGAAAAATTTACCAACCTATAAAACATTATAGAAAAATAATAAAAACCTGCGGAGGTTGAGATACATAGGTAACACTTCTGGTATTATCAATTCAGAAAAAG
>CAZZBO010000026.1:0-8585 GCA_964652345.1 uncultured Candidatus Saccharibacteria bacterium
TTTTTCTGAATTGATAATACCAGAAGTGTTACCTATGTATCTCAACCTCCGCATTCCTTAACTTCAAAACTTGTTATTTTTACATTACGGGATGCAAGTGTAGTTGAACAAAAAGTTAAATATATATATAGTATAAAGGTGGTTACAAATATTATAGATTTTTTAGCAAATTTGGTTATTCTGATAATTGATAAAATCGGAATTCTTGGAATTTTTTTGTTGATGCTGGTAGAGTCCTGTGGAATCTTGATGCCGTCTGAAGTGATTATGCCTTTTTCCGGTTTTTTAGTCTATGATGGAAAATTAAATTTTTGGCTTGTATCATTTATTGGAGCTTTTGGAAATCTAATTGGATCACTTCTGGCATATTGGGTAGGTTATAAGGGTGGAAGGCCGTTAATCGAAAAATACGGAAAGTATATATTAATATCTAAATATGATCTTGATCTTGCTGATAAGTGGTTTACAAAATATGGTGAGATTACTGTATTTGTGGGCAGAATCTTGCCTGTAGTGCGAACATTTATTTCTTTTCCTGCTGGAATTGCCAAGATGAACCTCAAAACTTTTTCAATCTATAGCTTTGTCGGAGCGTTTATTTGGTCAGCTTTGTTGACCTATGCCGGAGTAAAAATGGGCGCAAATTGGGAGATGATAAGAGAAAAATTACATAATTTTGATCTAGCGATCGTAATATTTTTAGCAGTATTTATATTTTGGTATATTTATCGTCACATAAAACATTCCAGATAATTATTACAAATTAAAATATGAAAGTTAAGCTAAAAAGATATACAAAAAATCCGATACTATCTCCGCTTTACTGGTGGGAAAGAAAAGGGGTGTTTAATCCTGCTGTTATACAGCACAACAGCAGGATCTTAATGTTGTATAGAGCTCAGGGGGAGGATGGAATTTCAAGATTTGGACTGGCAAAAAGCATTGACGGTAAAAAATTTGAAAGAGTATCGAAGTTTCCTATCTTAGAAGCTGACCTAAATGATGAATTTTCTAGGATTGGTATTGAGGATCCAAGAATCTCAAAAATCGATGATACTTATTTTATTACATATACTTCCGCATCAGTTTATCCTGTTACAAAAGAATCACTTGACAATAGTCTAAGCTCACAGATTCCCTGGAGAATTAGAGTAGGATTAATAACCACAAAAGATTGGGTAAATTTCAAAAGACACGGAATTATTCTAAAAAATATAGATACAAAAAATGCTTGTTTTTTCCCGCAGAAATTTTATAACAAATTTGCCTTAATACATAGAGTCCATCATCATATACACATTAGTTTTTCAAAAAATTTTACAAATTTTAATAAAGGTGAAGTATTGATGTTGCCAGATAATCAAGATTGGCAGGAACAAAAAATTGGAATATGTTCTTCACCGATTTCGTTTTACGGAAACTGGTTAAGTACATTTCACGGAGTGGATAAAATTAAAAAGTATTCCATAGGATTCGTATATTTTGATAGAAAAAATCCTAAAAATATTCTTTATAGAAGCAATGAGCCAATTTTATCTCCACAAGAACCATATGAAAAACATGGATTTGTCAATAATGTAGTTTTTGCCACAGGTTTGATGGAAAAAGGTGATAATCTTATGGTTTATTACGGAGCGGCTGATTATGTAATTTGCCTGGCAGAAATTGATAGTGGGGAACTAAAAAAAGAGATTATAAAAGAAGTAGAATAAAAAGTTATCCACAGGCATATTGACAAAAAAATCATAGTACAGTAATATTGTTTTTTGTCGGAGGATATTATTAGTACTTCAAGAGCAAATAGCTCGAAATATATTGTGAGGATAAAAAAATCACAATTGTACAAAAAAATTATAAACCGATTACAAAAATTTAATTTCCGTTCAAGCGGAAAAATTGTATTTAAAGAATCTGCGATAATATTGATCGTAGGATTTTATTTTTTATGGGTTTTTAATAATAGTTTTGCTTACAAAAAATTTGTCAAGGATCCATCTTCCAGTGAAAGTGAACAATATCTTTCTTCATCTTATACCTATATTGATGCAACAGTGTTGACTGGAGAAGTACAAAAAGAAACATATTCTGAATATATTATTGGAGAAAAAGAAACATTATCCGAAGTTGCAAAAAATAACAATCTTCATGTGGCTAGTATTTTGGAAGCTAACAATATTAGTCCTTCAAATGCGGACTTGGTTACTCCGGGAACAAAAATTTTAATACCCACAGAAGATATATCAGCTTCAAATGAATGGATTGTAGCTTCAAATGTCAGAATCGAAAAAGAAAAAGCAGAAGCTGAAAAAAAACGGCAAGAAGAGTTAAAGAAGAAGAAACTAGCTTTGAACAATTCTAGAAATGTAATAACACGATCCACTTCAGGAAAGAGCGTGGGAAAAAATACCGGCACAAATCTGTATCCTTGGGGTTACTGTACTTGGTATGTTGCAAGCAGAAGAAATGTCCCAAGATGGGGAAATGCAGGATCGTGGCTTAGCAATGCTAGAGCTTCTGGATACGCAACTGGTAGCGAAGCAAGACCCGGTGCTATATTTGTGTCCACAGAATCCTCTGTTGGTCATGTTGGAATTGTAGAATCAGTGAACGGGGGAATGATGACGATCAGTGAAATGAACTACGGAGGTAGAGGTAAATACAACACCAGAACTATACCTGTGAATGCATCTCAAATTCGCGGGTTTATATATTAGAATTTAAAATTCAAATTTAGATATTATTTAGAATTTAGGATTTTGATATTAGAATTTAATTATTATTTGGAATTTGTATTTTGGGATTTTCAAATAGAATTTGGCTTAAAATCGAAACTAAGCTACCATCATAGTATGACTAAAATAATCACTTGGGATATAGAAACTCAAAATGGACTTGGAAACTGGCGTGATTTTACAGGTGTTAATATATCTGTATTGGGGGCAATAGATGAAAAAAATAATGAGTATATTTTTTGGGAAAACGAACTGGCTAATTTTATAGATATTATACTTGAGGCGGATATAATAGTCGGTTTTAATACATTGGGGTTTGATGTTCCAGTTTTACAAAATTATACAGAAAAAAATTTAAAAAAATTGCCTCATTACGATATTATGGATGAATTCAAAAAAATAGCAGGTCATAGGATAAACTTAGAATCTCTTGCTCAGGCTACTTTAGGTTTAGGCAAGTCGGGTACAGGCATTGACGCGCTTCGATATTGGTCGGAAGGAAAAAAAGAAGAGCTAAGTCAATATTGCCTTGATGATGTTAGGATAACAAAACAAATTATGGATTTGGTTTTAGCGGAAAAACCGATTAAATATATTGATATTAGTTCCACAAGAGAAATACTTTTACCAAAGCCGATAATAAATAGTAATAATCAATCTACGAATCAATCAAGTTTATTTTAATAATATGAAAATTGGAGCGCATATTGCCGGAAACGGCGACATAAAAAAAATATTTGAAAAAGCAAGAGATTTGGATTTGGAAGCGGTTCAAATTTTTGCTTCTGCTCCAACCAATTGGCTTCCTGCCGTTTGGACAAAAGAAAAGATATCATTGTTTAAAAAACTAAAGAAAAATTCAAAAATAACAAAAATCTATTTTCACGGAATATATTTAATCAATTTGGCTTCTGAACGGTCCTTTTTTGTTCACCAATCAAAACAGAGCTTGATCGCTGACTTAAATTTGTCTGTTGATTTAGGTGCTGATGGAGTGATATTTCATATAGGTTCGAGCAAAGAGAAAAGTTTTTCAGACCGTAAAGGCGAAGTAGTAAAAAATATCATTGATATTCTAAAAAAATCAGATCCTCGATCAACTTTAATATTTGAAAATTCTGCAGGTGCGGGAGGGACAATCGGTAAAAAAATGGATGAATTTGCTTCTATTTGGCAAGAATTGAAGAGTTATAGTAGTAGAATAAAGTTTTGTTTTGACTCTTGCCATGCTTTTGCTTCTGGATATGATATACGCAATATAGAAGGGGTAAACAAGCTAAAAAAGGATATTGAAAAAAGTGTAGGTCTTGATCAAGTGGTTGTGTTGCATATCAATGATTGCTTAGGTGATCTTGGTTCAAATCGAGATCGTCATGCCAATATTGGTGAAGGCAAAATTGGTATCGAGGGTTTTAAATTTCTTGCCCAAGATAATTTTTTTAGTGAACTACCTTGGATTTTGGAAGTCCCAGGATTTGAAAATAATGGACCAGATAAAAAAAATATCGATATTCTAAAAAAT
The DNA here is from genome assembly GCA_964652345.1 of uncultured Candidatus Saccharibacteria bacterium. Taxonomy (GTDB): domain Bacteria; phylum Patescibacteriota; class UBA1384; order CAZZBO01; family CAZZBO01; genus CAZZBO01. The sequence goes on from CAZZBO010000026.1 coordinate 4,255, forward strand.
CTAAAATAATAATATTTATTTACTTATCCACACCCCCCCCTTTTTTTAAAATTTAAATAATTTAAAATATAATAAATAAGATGAAAAGAAAAATATATTTATTGTTAATAGTTTTCGGGGTGTTATCGTTTACTGGATTTGGGATATATTTTGTCAAAAATAACGGATTCAAAGCCGCGAATATTGAAACAATAAACGCTTTTATTACTGTGATTGATGAAGATACGGGCTTAGGGATAGACGGGGCAAAGTTCTTTGTAACCGGTGAGCATAAGGAAATTGAAATTAAACCGACCAATGGCGATAATATTGGAGAATGGTTTTTGGAAATGCCCTTAGAAAGCGATCAGCTAACAGTTGCGGTAGAGGGTTACACTCTTCTTACGGGTTCTTTGAATTGGGGTTTGTTTAGTGACAAACAATTTGAAGGAGTGATTGCCTTAAAGAAAGGTGAAGGAATACAGCGTGTTATGTTTCTAAGAGCTTTTAGTCAGGGTGAAGAAAATTTGAACCACAATATTTTTAATATTCCTTTTAAATCAAGCGCTACAAATCAAGATGAATTAAAAAAGGTTTGGACAAAAGTTGCTGGTGAGACTAAATATGAAAAACTAGATACTGATCTAAGAATAATGGAATTTGATAAAACTCAAGACCAATATTTTGATTTTCCGCTTCCTAATTTTAATCAAGAGGTTGGATATATTTTTCAATTTAAAAAAGGACAACCATACGATTATCTGCTCACTATTAAAGCTTCAGACGATCCTGTATCAACAGAAGACATCAAGATTACAAAAGGGTGGAATTCATTAGGATTCGGCAATGAAGTAATTTTTCCAATCAATGATTTGAAATTTAGATATCAAGGAGAGATAAAGATTACCAAAGACGCTATTACTGCAGGGTGGATCAGTAATAGAATCTTGTATAGAAATCCTCAAGCGGTTCAAATAGATACTGTTAATGGTAAAATATATCCGGGAGTTGGTTATTGGATCTATAGCCAAAAGGATGAAGAAATATATATCGAACGACCTGATTTTTATTCAAATGAAAATTTTGCAGATCAAAGCTCAATTCTTTGGGGCAAAATTACAAATGATGCCGGCCAGCCGATGCCAAATATAACAGTGGTAGTAGATTTTTATACGGGTAAGTCAGATGCTGAAGGAAATTATGAGGTATACCCGCTCCCTATCGGTTCTTTTCCAATTCGCTTTTATGATGAAGATAATGTTCAATATGTTGAAAAAGATAGTTGGGAAGGATCAGAAATGATCGGAGGAGGAGCGAGTTCGGCAAGAGATTTTGTGCTTGTAAGAGCGGATAGTGTAATCGAAGAATAAGAGAGGGGATATGTTTTTAAAAAATTACTTTCACAGAAAAAATTATTTATTAATAATTATTGGTATAGTTTGTATTATCGCTATTATTTTTTCAGTCTTTTATGCTGTTTATAAAAAAGAACAAGACAAGAACACTATACGGATTCCAAATACTGGTATTGGTAAGGAGGACACATTTTTGGTAACTGGAAAAATGATTTCGACAAATACTAGCTTAAGTCAAGCAGTTGTTACTGTGCTTTGGGGGGAAAACTGGGCAAAGAATAAAGAAGGAACTGATGTCGCATTTTATTTTGACTCCAAAGCAAAAATTTATGAAGAAGACAAAGAAATAACCTTAGATAAAATCACAAAAGATCAAATGGTTTCTTTTGTTGGTAAAATCAATGCAGAAACTCCTGTAGTTACTGTTTTACACATTATTAAACAAAAATGAAAAATAGCTTACATAGTATAAATTCTAAAGCATTATTATTCTCTTTAAGTATTTTCTTTTTAACCTCTTTTTTAGCTCTTTTTTTCTTTGTCTTTAATACTCAATCTGCACAAGCTTCAAACATTGGAAAAATCTCTGGAACAGTAAGAACTGAAAGCGGTACTCCTTTACCTAACATTACAGTTACTTGTGGTACTGGTGGTTACAGTTGTTTAAATAATGAATCTACTACCACTTCTTCAGATGGTACCTTTGCTTTTAATAACCTACCCTATGAATCGGGAGGAACAAGCTATAGTTTCTATGCTTACTCTCCAGATGGATGGCATCCTTCTGACTACAACAATATTATAGTCAATCTCAATAGTCCTTCATCTACTGTCAATTTTGTTATGACCAATGATAGTGGATTACCTACCTCACAAAGCTTTACACCAAATGGTTATGTTGTAGAAAAGTTCACAGGTAACGAAATAGCTGGTGCTACGGTGAAATTTTATGAATCTAGGGGTAATCTTGGAATGATAGGTGGAACTTATCAAACCACATCTGACAGTAATGGATATTTTTCTATTACTCTTCCAGCAGACAAGCAGTATTTCGTAATCGCTTCTAAAAATGGTTATGAAAATTCTATAGGACAAATAATTTCCTCTAATTCCAATCTTCCTATTTATCTTCAATTAACATCAAATATTCCAAAAGCAAATCTTTGGGGACATGTTATTAGTTCACCAGGCAGTTACATCTCCGGTGTTACGGTAACATGGACAAAAGACAACCAACCCATGCCTAATTGGACTCAAACAACTTCAGAATGGGGAGGATATGGTTATTCAAGTTTAGATCCCGGAACTTATACACTTACTTTTACTCACTCAGATTATGAAACCAAAACAATCACTGTAAATCTTCAAGGTGTAGAATTCTTCCAAGATATTACTCTTACTCCAAAAGCTCAAGCGAAGATATATACAGTAACTGGAACTATCAAAAACATATCAGGTACAACTATCAATGATATTAAAGTAAACACAAAGTTCTATTGTGATGGTGGCGTAATTAAGATCGTTGAAGTCAGAACTAACGCACAAGGTATATATACTGCTACACTTAATACCGAACTCAACTGTGATACAGCTCTAATTGATATTTCTAATGATCCTATCTATCAAGACTATTCAAGTGGAGTTCAATCATTTACAAACAGTCAGACGACTATCAATGCCTCCCTTACTCCTCGTCCTAACGGTATGTTAATAGCCAAACTTTTTGAAAAAAGTGGTATACAAACAACTCCGATAGCACTTTCTGGTTCGATCATCATTGATCCCGGCTCAGTAAATCAAAGAATAGTAACTTTTTTAAATGTATCAGAATTCCCTATTACTGGTCTTACGCCTACAACTCATACTTTTAAAGTTAACATTCCTGGTTACCAAGACCTTGTTGAAACATTTAACATCTCCACAGATGCTATTACCTATCATGACTTTATCTTGACTAAATTTACAACAACTCCCCAAGGAAAGATTCATATTTATGGTGGAGTAGCAGACAATGATAATACCGCAATTCATCTTCCTGATGTTCAGTTTACACTACAAAATGATCCTTCTACAACTATTGCAACCTCAAATGAATATGGTTATTTCGATATCTATCTCGATCCTAATCAATCAAATGTTTTTTCCATAAATCTGACTAAAACAGGTTACGAACTAAAGAGTATTGTTGTTTCTATTCCTCAAGTACAAACTGAATATGACTTACGTTGGGTAAAGATGATTCCTATTCCTGCAAATCCCCGTATTACCCTTATTTCACCAGAGCATAATTCTGCTAACATTGCCCAAAAACCAACTTTTAAATGGTCTGTTAATACTAGCACGATTAAAAGGTTTAATATTTCTCTTGATAACAAAATTATTAAACAAAACTATTCACCTATAATGATTTTTGAAAACACATATTCATATTTTGCCGAACAAGACATTGCTAATGGACAACACGAATGGACAGTATCTTCCGCTGATGATTTTCTCTTTGCTGACACAACCAATGTATTTTTTGTAGGAGATCGCCCAAGTATTACTCTTCTTGATCCCAGCCAAGGTGCTTGGCTTAACGATCAATCTTACAAAGAAGATGATATCAGCTATATGAAATTTCGCTGGAAGGTGGATTCCACCACTCCTATTGATATTACAAAGTTTAAGATTACCTTAAATGGAGAAACTTTTAATACGGTAAAATATCCTATTCAGAAGGATCCAAATGCCAATATCTACTTTATTAAAATTGACTATCAGCAGTACATTAAAAGTAACTTTATTAAAAGTGAAATAGATAATCAATTCAGAAACACTTGGAGAGTACAAGTCCTAGGTATCAATGATACTATTGTAGCTTCTTCATCAGAGGGTATCTTTCACTTTTTCAGTATTATTTCCATCTCTCCGTATGGCGCCACAGACGACACCACCCCTGAATTCATCTGGAAAGCTTATCCTTCCGGACTGCCCAATCAAGTGATAAGAGTTTAC
>CAZZBO010000027.1:0-8465 GCA_964652345.1 uncultured Candidatus Saccharibacteria bacterium
AAGAAAAAACTTACGAAGTAATTTTTTTTAAGCCCATTCAACCATTTAACAGAGTACACAAATTTGCTAAGCCAGTAACTCATTCATCTGTTTACTTGGTTACTAAGCCGCTTTAGCTCAGTGGTAGAGCAACACTTTCGTAAAGTGTGGGTCCCGGGTTCAAATCCCGGAGGCGGCTCCAAATGAAAAAAATTATTCCCACACGATATTTGACAATACACCCTATAACTGGTATATTCAATATGGAGGTAGCTTATGAATACTTTGCGTGATATTCTCAAACAAGCGCAAAGAGAATTATATTGCAATACCTGTAAACGAAGTTTTGCAATAGAAGAAATTAGATTTAAAGGTCAGCTTGGTGATACGATTTTTTTGCAAACAATATGTATGAATGATCATCCTGCCACAGTAATGGTCATAATGGCAAATTTTGAAGGTAATTTGATAATAGAACCAATCGATCACGACAATTTACTGGAATTCTACAACAAATTTAGTAAATTCAATGGTAATCTAAAAGAAGTTATTAAATAATTATGGAAAAACAAAATATAACACTGAAATGTGAAAAAAGAGAAGTTATAGGTAAAAAGGTAAAATCTTTGAGAAAACTTGAAAAACTTCCAGGAATTTTATATGGCAAAGAACAAAAAAATGTTCCTCTGCTTTTTGATACAAAAAAATTCAATACCGCATTTTTGCAAGCAGGAACTTCAACAATAGTAAATATCAAAATTGAAAATGAAGATTCAATTAGAAAAGTTCTTTTACACGAACCACAGCTTCATCCCGTAACAGGATTTCCTATTCATGTAGATGTATACCAAGTAAATATGAAAGAAAAAATTAGAACTGAAATTCCTCTTCAATTCATCGGAGAACCTCCCGCAGTAAATGAATTGGAAGGTAACTTAATTACTAATCGAGATAATGTCGAGGTAGAATGTCTTCCTCATGATTTGGTATCAGAAATCACTGTCGATATATCAAACTTAAAAACTTTTGACGATAAAATACACGTAAAAGATTTGCCCGTCAATGAAGGCATTGAGATATTAGATGAACCTGATGAATTAATTGTATATGTTACAGAACCAAGAAGCGAAGAAGAGCTAGAAGCCGAACTCACCCCCACTACAGCTGAAGAAGAAGCCACTAAGATAGAAGAGCTAAAAGGCGATGAAGCTAAAACAGAAGATACTGAAGTTCAAGAGACAGAAAAAAATCCTCAAAATAACGAATAAAAATAGGGCATCCGCATACGGCTGCCCTAAACTCTGTTTATACAGAGTGACTCTTTTTCTTTTTTGACACTCCTCCCTTGTTCGCAAGGCATTTAGTCCTCCTTGTTGCCTTGAGAATATTTCTCTTCTCAAGAGAATCTCTTTCACTAAAACGCAGACGTACAAGCAGATATTTGACTCCTCTCTCTGTCTCTATCTGCGAAAAACTCAAAAGATCTCCGAGTTTTTCTTTGAGCAATACAGAAAGCCAAGCAAGCTCAAAGCTTTCATCTTTCCTATTATCGCTCGCCTGTATTAGCAGGATCGTTCCGATGCCACCCTCTCCACATCTAGAACGGCTCCGCGAAACCTCGTCGAGGTTTATTTTGGCTTTTCGGATTTTGCAAGCAATCAAAGAAGCTATTGTCAAATTGCTCTCAGCAATGCTAGCTTTTGCCAATAAGGAAACTGGCAAAAACACTCCATTGAAGTTCATAAAACCGAAATTATACCCAAGGATGTCCTCGACCTCTTTGACCCCCTCCCATATTACAAGGAGAGGAATTCTTTCTGAAAGCTCCCCCAGAACATCTGGAGGAAACATCTCAATATACCTCCTTAAAGTATTTTCCGTACACTTTCCATACGGGTATAAGTGAATATAGCAAAATCACACACTATGTCAATGCTTTAAACTTTTATCACTTTCTTTGAATCTCTTGAGCGATTTGTCTTTCAATGTCGCGTTTTTTTATAATTTCTTTTTTCAAATGTTGTTTTTTTCCTCTTCCTAATCCAAGCTCTATTTTTGCTTTTCCATTTTTGCCATATATCATTAGAGCTATCAGTGTCAGTTTTTTTTCTTTTATTTTACCTATCAATCTATTTATCTCTGATCTGTGCATTAATAATTTGCGCATCCTATTAGCTTGTTCTCCTTCACCTATACGAGCATTTATCAAAAATAATTCCGGCTTGATATTGTCTCTGCTTAACAAAATTTTCCCATAGGCTCCACTCAAATCGGCTTTTCCCATGATAAGAGATTTTATCTCAGAACCGATTAAAACAATTCCGGCTTCATATTTTTCAATAATTTCATAATTAAAATATGCTTTTTTATTCTTACAAAAAATTTTCATAAATTTATTTTATCACAATACCATTACCTTGAAAAATTAAAGATAAGGAGTATATTATATTTATGAATGCATCAATTTATTCAAAGACTAAACAAGTTCCAAAATATGAATCAAAAGGCGCTGTTTGTTTTGATCTTGTATCTTCAAAATCATACGAAATTAGACCTATGCAAATTGAATATATTTCTACAGGAATAGTTGTAGAGGTGCCAAAAGAATATGGACTTTTTATTTTTGCAAGAAGCTCTCTTCACAAAAAAGGACTTATGCTGGCAAATTCAGTTGGCATCATAGACAACGACTACAACGGAGAAGAAGATGAGATAAAAATAATTTTATTGAATTTTTCAAAAAAATTGTCTTATATTAAAAATAAAGAAAGAATTGCTCAAGCCGTATTTTTACCAGTAGCTAAATGTAATTGGACCCAATTTAAACCTCAAAAAAAATCACGCGGTGGCATTGGTTCAACGGGAGAGATATGAAAAGAGAAAACATCAATAAACTCATCTTAGACTATCATTCATACGCAAACAGAGCGATCAATTTGATCGCTTCAGAAAACTATCCGAATCTTTCTACCCGAAAAGCACTTTCATCTCTTTTAATGGGAAAATATGCAGAAGGTTATCCGGGAAAAAGATTTTATGCAGGAAATATGATAGTAGATAAAATTGAAGAAGAAACCCAACTATTAGCTCAAGATGTGTTTAATACTAATTATTTTGTCAATGTCCAAGCCCATTCAGGATCAATCGCCAACCAAGCTATCGTTAACAGCATCAAAGATACTAAACCTATTAAAATTCTAAGCTTAAATCTTAGCGACGGAGGTCATCTTTCACACGGTTCGAGTGTTAGCATTACAGGCAAAAAAAACAAAATTTATCATTATTTTGTAAACAAAAAAACAAACAAACTAAATTATGAACAAATTTTATCAATAGCAAAAAAAACAAAACCAGATTTGGTAATTTGTGGTTTTACTAGTTATCCCTTTGAAATAAATTTTAATCAATTTAGTAAAATTGCAAATGCAGTAAACGCGCTATTATTGGCTGATATAAGCCATATTGCGGCTCTGATTATTGCAGGAGCTCAGCCATCCCCTTTTAGATTAGCGGATTTTGTAATGACCACAACTCACAAGTCATTGGCAGGACCCAGAGGAGCTTTAATTTTTTGTAAAAATGAAGAATTGTCAAAAAAAATTAACAAAGCTGTTTTTCCTTTACTTCAAGGAGGTCCGCATATGCATAGCATTGCTGGCATAGGGGTTGCCTTAAAAGAATCAAAAAAAAGCTCATTTGTCCATTATGCTTCCTCTATCGTTGAAAACAACAAAGCAATCTGTTCAATATTAAACAATCAAAAAATCTCATACTTTGGTGGAGAAAATCATCTTACACTTATTAATACTCAAAAATCTTTTGGAATAAACGGTCAAGAAGCTCAAAGCTTATTGGAACAAATTAATATTTTAGTCAATAAAAACTCTTTTGCAGGAGATATATCTGCAGTAAATCCATCCGGAATAAGAATAGGAACCCCAGCTATGACAAAACGTGGAATGAAAATCGAAGATATGGAAGAAACTACTAAATTATTGATTGAGGCCTTGCATAATAAAAATCAAAATGTTATGAATCTAAGAGGTCGGGTGATTAGTTTGGCTCAAAGATTTCCAATAGGATAAGGAGACAAGGATGACGACAGGGAAATTTGTTGTCTTTGAAGGTATTGAAAACTGTGGAAAATCATCTCAAATTATCGAGATAGGAAGACTACTTACTGAAAAAAAAATTCCTCATTTTCTAACATATGAACCTACGGACAGGTTCAGACAAATTAGAGCAGAATTGAGTCATTCTCAAGGAGGATTGAATGGTCTGGATCTTCAAAAGTTGTTTATTGAGGATCGAGCTAGACATCTTCAAGCTGATATTATCCCTGCCATAAATCAGGGTAAAATTGTAATTTGCGATAGATATTATCATTCTACTATCGTATACGGTTTGATTGAAGGAGCTGATTTTAAATCTCTACTTAGCATTCAAAAAACTAGGGACTTCCTCAAACCAGATCTTACAATTTGGTTTCGTATCAGCCCTGAAGAAGCACAAAAAAGAGGATCCTCCTCCGGTAAACCTAAGGAAAGATTTGACAACAAACTTGTCGAGCTCAACACCGCTTACACAAATATTTTTCAATTTCACCAAGACGATCTGCCTATGAGCGCAGTCAACGCTTCAGAAAATAAGCAAAATGTAACAATTCAAATATGTAGATTACTTGTTGACGATAATATTGTCTCAAACAAACTAGTGTAGAATCTTTACTGATGCGGAGAAAATTTTCTCCGCATATCTCTTTAAAAAAAATTCAGATAAGATATAATAAAATCATGAATAACGATCTTAATACAATACGTCACAGTGCTAGTCATGTTTTAGCAATGGCTGTAGTTAGCTTATTTCCTGAAACAAAGCTTGCCATAGGACCTCCAATCGAAGATGGCTTTTACTATGATTTTGAACTCCCTCGCCGATTAAATCCAGAAGATCTTGAAAATATCGAAGATCTAATGACGAAAATAAAAGAACAAGCCCTACCATTTGTTCATAAAAAAATGGAGATTCATGAATCTCACAAATACTTTCTCGACAAAGATCAAACTTATAAAGTTGAATTAATCAAAGATTTGATAAAATCAAACGAAAAAGAAGTGAGTATATACTTTTCAGGCGAATTTTTAGATCTATGCAAAGGTCCACATGTAGATAACACTAGCCAAATTGGCTTTTTCAAACTTATTAAAACTTCTGGTGCATACTGGAAAGGTAATGAAAAAAATAAAATGCTAACTCGAATTTACGGAACTACCTGGAATTCAGAAAGTGAATTAAAATCATATTTAGAAAATCAAAAAAAAGCAAAAAATTTCGATCATCGAAAAATTGGTAAAGATTTGGGCTTGTTTATTTTTTCTGATTTAATTGGTCCGGGACTGCCAGTATATACTCCAAAGGGAGCAAAATTAAGACAAATCATTCAAGATTATTCACGTGAACTCCGCGTAAAAATCGGTTATCAAGAAGTTCATACTCCTCAAATGAATAAATTAGATTTGTTTGAAAAATCAGGTCACTTAGAAAAATATGCTGAAAATATGTTTTCTGTAACTTCTAATTATACAAAAGAAAAATATTTCTTAAAACCAATGAATTGCCCACAGCATATCCAACTATTTGCTTCGCAGTCGAGAAGTTACAAAGATTTACCAATAAAATATGCTGATTATGCAAATTTGTATCGGGACGAAAAGACCGGAGAAATTGGAGGATTAACTCGATTGCGTGCTTTTTCACAAGATGACGGACACTGTTTTTGTAACGAAAGTCAAATAGAAGAAGAATTTTCTATTATATTAGATGTTATAGTTGAGGCAATGAAGCGATATAACCTAGATTATAAAATCCGCCTATCAATCAGAGATGAAAAAAATAAAGATAAATTCATTGGTGATGATAAAATTTGGAAAAAATCACAAGAAACATTAAAGCAAATTCTTGAAACAAAAAAAATAGAATATACTTTAGGAGAAGGAGAAGCAGCTTTTTACGGCCCAAAAATGGATCTGATAATTAAGGACTCTTTAAATAGGGAGTGGCAATTATCAACTATTCAGATAGATTTAAATATGCCCGCTCGTTTTGGAATTACCTACACAGACGAAAATGGAAATGATCAGACACCTATTATGATTCATAGTGCTATTATCGGCTCTCCAGAAAGGTTTATGGCAATATTACTGGAACATTACGAAGGTAAACTTCCAGTATGGCTTACTCCCGTTCAAATTATAATTGTTACTGTAAATGATGAAGTTAAAGAAAAAGCAAACTCACTCAAAGACCAATTGAATAATCTTGGGTTTAGAGCCGAAGTTGATTTATCTGCCGAAACTGTAGGCAAAAAAATTCGAAATGCAGAACTACAAAAAATTCCATATATTATAGTTTTTGGTAAAAAAGAAGCAGAAAGCAATACTCTCGCTGTGAGATTTGAAAATAATATAAAAAGTTTGACTATCGACGAGCTTAAAGAAGAAATATAAAATAATTCATGAAAAAAGAATGGGCAAAAAATATTACAAATTTTAATGAAGGAATATTCCGTTCAATCAACGGAAATTCAGATGAAATGATAGGCGTTGGAAGATGTTCAAAATATGGGTAATACTCGATCTCTTATACAGCTAAAAGAATATAAAGAAAATTGGAATATCTTAAAGAAAATGACTGGACTTTAGTCTTTAAGCGCTCTCATAATTTGCTTTGCAATTGCTTCAATTACAGGAACACTCACCGAATTTCCAATCTGTTTATAAAGAGTTGAATCTGCAATCTGTGGTAATTTATAATTTTTCGGAAAACCTTGAATTCTAGCACATTCAAGAGGTGTAAGCTTACGAATTCCTTTATCGTCTTTAACGATCGGTACATTATGCCCTCCCATCCCCATATTGGCAGTTAATGTAGGACAAACACCTTTTTTATTTTCTCTTACATATTTTCTTCGCCACTGATAAACAACACCCTTTTGTTTTACATCAGCTTTAAGCTTTGAAAAAAGTGGTTTATTATTATAATAATATTTTTCATCAACATTACTCTCTAAAAGATTTAAAATAGTATTTGTAAGTTTTACAGGTTTTGGAAAATTAAACTTATTTGCAAATTTTTCATTTTTAAAACCAACTATATATATTCTTTCTCTGTTTTGAGGAATATTGCCATATTCCATACTATTTAAAATCTTGGCTTTAGTATGATATCCTAAATTTTTTAGAGTTTTTTCTATGATTTGAAAAGTTTTTCCATTGTCATGACTTTTAAGATTTTTCACATTTTCTAACAAAAAAGCTTCAGGTTTTCTAGCTTCAATAATTCTCGCAATATCAAAAAATAAATTTCCTCTATCTTTCTTATCTTTAAATCCTTGTCTGTAACCTGCTATTGAAAATGCTTGACAGGGAAAGCCAGCAAGTAATAAATCAAAATCGGGTAAATCATCAACCCGGATCTTTTTTATATCTTCTACAACTAATTTAGAATCCTTAAAATTTAAATCATAAGTTGTCTTACAATTATATTCAAAATCATTTGCAAAAACAGTAGTAAAGCCCACTTTCTCAAATCCAAATCTAATTCCGCCAATTCCTGCGAATAAATCGATTGTTTTAAATGAAGTTTTATTTGATGTATTATTTTCGCTATAAATATTTCTTATTATTTGAATAACAACACCCCGTACCTCTACTTCAGTTCTATAAAATGGTAGCATTTCTTGATTTCGTGGTTCTAGTCTGAATCTATTTTTTTCTCTGTAAATTTTTTTTAATGTTGCTTTATTATCATCAATAATTGCAACTACTGTTTGACCGTTTTCGGCAACTGATTGTTTTTTAATTATTACCAAATCACCATCAAAAATACCCTCATCAATCATACTATTTCCGTTTACTTTTAGTGCGTAGCACTCACCTGTCGTTCCTATTTTATCTCGATCTATTGTAATTGTATCGTTCGAATATTCAATTGCCTCTATTGGTAATCCGGCAGCAATAGTCCCTAAAAGTGGAACTTCAATAATTTCTTTTTCATATAAAAGCGAAGTACTTCTTGGTTGATTATAAGATTTCAATAAAAACCCCGCTTCTCTTAGTTTTTTTTGATAATGAGAAGCTGTTGACACTGAAGAGAGTTTAAACTCTTCACAAATTTCTTCTAAAGTTGGAGAAAACTTATGTTTTTCAATATAAGTCTTAATGTATTGTAAAACTTTTGTTTGTTTTTTTGTTAACACTATCCCTCCTCTTTCTACTTATATTCTATTGTAATTAAAAAAAATAGAAAGTAAATAGAAAGTTATCCACAACTAAAATATTCAAATCTAACCTTATAAATTTTGAATTTATAATTTATTTAGAGTTTAGTGCTTAGGATTTAGAATTTGTTTTTATTTAAATATCTTCCCCATCCAACCAAATGAATTGATAAGTGAATTTAGAATAATATCGATAATAGATTTTTGG
>CAZZBO010000028.1:0-7817 GCA_964652345.1 uncultured Candidatus Saccharibacteria bacterium
GAAGAACGACAAATTTTGTCTATTGAGGCCCAGCTCCAAGAACTCCGAGATTATGCCAAACAAAATGGTCTTTTTGTCATTAAGGAGTTTACCGAAAGCCGAACGGCTAAGGAGCCGGGGCGACCAATATTTAATCAAATGCTTTCTGAAATAGAAAAAGGCAACGCTTCGGGAATTTTAGCATGGAATCCCGATAGATTAGCAAGGAATAGTATTGATGGTGGAAAAGTAATCTATCTTGTTGATACGCAAAAAATTGAATCGCTAAAATTCCCGACTTTTTGGTTTGACACAACTCCACAAGGAAAGTTCATGTTAAGCGTTGCCTTTGGGCAAGCCAAATATTACACCGACAATTTAAGAGAAAACATTTTGCGGGGAAATAGGCAAAAGATAAGAAGAGGCGAATTTCCTCACAAGGCACCTCTCGGATATATTAACGAGCCAAGACTTCGGACTATTGAGCCAGACAAAAAGGTTTTCGCCAAAGTCAGGGAGTGCCTTGAGAGTTTTGCAACTGGAAACTTCACTTTATCAAAAATACAGAGCAAAATGTTTTCTCTTGGCTTGGTTGGAAAGGATAACAAACCAATTCACCTTTCACCTATCGGGCATATTCTCCAAAACCCATTTTATTACGGTATGTTTTACTACAAAGGTGAATTGGTTCAAGGTTCTCACCAGCCAATGATTTCCAAAAAACTTTTTGACAAGATTCAAATTGCTCTGCATGACAATGGCAAGCCCCGCAAAAACTTAATCAAAAAAAATCCGCTTTTTTACGGCTTTGCTCGTTGCGGAGATTGCGGCTATATGATGACTGCTGAAAAGAAACGAAAGCCAAGTGGACGAGAATATGTCTATTATCGCTGTACCAAAAAGAGCAAAGTAAAAAAGTGCGATCAACATAAGTTTTTGCCCGAAGTTGAACTGAAAAAGCAAATCAAAACCTATTGTCAAAAAGTTTCTATTCCTGACGAGTGGAAAGAAAAATATTTAACCAAAGTTGAAGAATGGGAGCAAGAACAAAATAGCTCGTCAGGAATCTTCGCTCAAGATCTTAAAGATAAAGTTAAGCTCTTAAATACAAAAATAGATCGTCTAACAGACGCCTATCTTGAAGAAGCATTTGAACTTGCCGAATATCATGAAAAGAAGAATAAGCTAGTCGAACAAAAGAAAGATATTGAAGAAAAGTTAAAAGATTTTGAGCGAAAAGGAAATCATTGGGTCGAACTCTTGAAAAACTGGATTATTGAGGCCAACCAAGCAGGAAATCTCGTGTTACAAGAAAATTTTCATGCAATGAAAAATTTTCTAAAAACCATCGGGTCGAACCGCCAAATCCTCAACAAAAAGCTCTCAATAAATTTCCCAAAAGAATATACTTTACTCTACAATTTGCCAGCCGAAGCGCGGGCTTTCAGCCCGCGCGAGGCGGCTTCCGAAAAGTTAAATACAATGTGGTGGAGATGAAGGGATTTGCACCCTTTTCCAAAAATAATTTTCAATAAGTTACTACAAGTTTAGTTTGTTTTTTTGTTTATCTGTGAAGTAAAAACAAACAAAATAATTCACAGATTAGGTATAAATTTTCGTCAAATTAGCTTACCATTCAAATTTGCTTAAGTCTGGTTAGTCACGCTTCTGGTATCGTTCAGACGGACAATATCAGAAACGGCAATAGCTTATGCTAAAGCTGGAGCAAAATTTAGTCCTGCAAAAGCAGTTTTGATTTTGCTTACAAAGTTGTTGGCAATTATGTTAGCCATATTTTTACAAGATTTCGCTTGACTTGCAACTTATTGTTAATTATCCCTGTCGAATCTAAATCATCCCCAATGATTTAATATATACCATAAAAATTGACTTTTGTCAATCCGTCTAACCTGTTATTTAACGACGAGTTGATCAATTACTACAGTCAATCCACATTACAAATTGTATTATAAAATGCTTGAAAAAATACAAATTAAGTTAATCAAAGATTGTCTATTTACTAAAATTTCATCAGGTTAAGATTGAATTCAGCTATCGGCAAAAAATTCTATACCATTTGATAGATTTTCACTTGACATAATGTAAAGTTTACTTTACATTATAAATATGAAGGAAATAAAAATTAAATTACGAAATCTGCGCAAAGAAAAAAATCTTTCTCAAGAAAAGCTTGCGGAAGAATTAGGAGTATCAAGACAAGCAATTATAGCTCTTGAACAGGGAGAGTCTCTGCCTTCTTTGCCACTATTTTGTCAAATGGTTGAATTTTTTCAGACTCCATTTGATTACTTTTTTGATATTCCAGAATTTAATATGGTAAAAATAAACAATAATAAAAAAGGAGGATCTATGAGAAAAGATCTTGGCCCATTTTCACCAATGCGTGAAGTATCGTCTTTGCACGAGATGATAGATCGTATTTTTGAAGAACAGCTAACTCCATTTTCAAAAAGCGATGCTATTATTCCATCGATAAACATTCACGAAACAGAAAACGAGCTTGTTATCGAAGCTCACCTTGCAGGTATAGAAGAAAAAGATCTCAATGTCGAAGTTGAGGATGATATGGTTACAATCAGCGGAGAACGTAAAGAAGAAGAAGTTGAAAAAGAAAAAAATTATTTCCGCAAAGAAATCAACTATGGTTCTTTTGTGAGGCAAATTCCGATTGGTATTCACTTTAAAACAGATGAAGCGGAAGCAAATCTAAAAGACGGAGTTCTAAAGATAATCCTACCTAAAACTGAACCAACCAAACCAAAAGTAAAAAAAATCGCAGTTAAAAAAAGATAATTAATGACAGTACAAAATTAAAAATATTTTTTATGAAAAGGATTGCTGTACTCAAGTTTGATTCTTATTCGTAAATTAACGATCACAAATTACAAAACTAATATAAAAATTTATTTGATTCGCAAGTTGATTAAGTTCAGTTAAATAAATTAAGTCAAAATATGGTAAACGATAAATTCACAATTAAAGCTCAAGAAGCGCTACAAGCTACTCTCCAAGAAGCAAGCGCACGAAATCATAGTGAAGTAAACACTTTTCATCTTTTGTATGCTTTGGTAAATCAAAATGAAGGAATTATTCCAATATTGATAGAAAAATTAGGAATCTCTACAACACTTGTAAATACTGCTCTGGAAGAACAACTAAACAAGATACCTGAATCCATGCAACCATCTAACCAAGTAATAAGCCCCCCATTACAAAAAGTTCTTTTTTTAGCAAATAAAATTGCCAGAGACTTAAAAGATGAATACATTTCTACCGAACATTTACTTCTTGCTTTATCTGAAGTAGACAATGAAACAAACAAATTTTTAAACAGTCTAGGGATAAACAGAGAATCAATTTTAAAAGTATTAAAAGAAGCAAGAGGATCAGCAAAAATTGAAGATCAAAATCCAGAGGCAAGATTTCAGGTTTTAGAAAAATATGGAAGAAATCTAACACAGCTAGCTACAGAAAACAAATTGGATCCAGTTATAGGGCGCGATGAAGAGATCCGTCGCGTTATTCAAATATTGTCTCGTCGCACAAAAAATAATCCTGTATTAATCGGGGAACCGGGTGTTGGTAAGACAGCGGTTGTTGAGGGTTTGGCAAATCGAATTATCGCCGGAGATGTTCCAGAAATGATGAAAAATAAAACTATTTTTGCTCTTGATCTTGGCTCTTTAATCGCAGGAACAAAATTTCGTGGAGAATTTGAAAACAGATTAAAGGCAGTACTAAAAACAATTACAGACTCTGCTGGAGAAATAATATTATTTATTGATGAATTTCATACTATTATAGGAGCAGGAGCAAGTGAGGGAGCAATTGATGCATCAAATTTACTAAAACCAGCATTATCGAGAGGGGAGCTACATACTATAGGAGCCACAACTCTTAAGGAATACCAAAAATACATTGAAAAAGATGCCGCTTTTGAAAGAAGATTTCAACCAATTTTAGTAAATGAACCCTCGATAGAAGACGCGATTGCGATTTTAAGAGGACTCAAAGAAAAATATGAAATTCATCATGGAGTAAAAATCACAAACTCCGCTATTGTTGCGGCAGCTCAATTATCAAGCCAATATATCACAGATAGATTTTTACCAGATAAAGCAATTGATCTTATCGATGAAGCAATGAGTGCCACAAGAATGGAAATAGACTCAATGCCTGAAGAATTAGATGAACAAAATCGAAAATTAACTCGTCTTGAAATTGAAAAACAAGCATTAAAAAACGAAAAAGATATTGCCTCAAAAAAACGGTTTATAAAAATCGAAAAAGAAATTGCAGACATCAAAGAATCAACTAAAGAGCTAACTCTACGTTGGAAACAAGAAAAAGACTTGATCAAAACAATCAATGATTTTTCAAAACAGATAGATGAGAGTAAAGCTTTGGCCGAAAGGATGGAAAGAACTGGCAATTTAGAAGAAGTGGCAAAAATTCGTTACAAACAAATACCTGAAATTTTAAAGACTTTAGAATCCGCAAAGTCCAAACTTTATAGACAAAAAACAGATAAAAGAATACTCAAAGAAGAAATTACCGAAGAAGATATTGCTCAAGTAATAAGCCGTTGGAAAAAAATACCAGTGACAAAAATTTTAAAATCAGAAATTGAAAAATTAACCAATATGGAAGCAGAGCTTGAAAAAAGAATTATTGGACAGAAGCAAGCTATAAAAATAATATCAAATGCGGTTCGTAGAAATAGAGCAGGATTGTCAAGCGACCAAAGACCAATTGGATCTTTTATGTTTCTTGGACCAACTGGTGTAGGAAAAACTGAAACCGCAAAAGCCCTAGCTGAATTTTTGTTTAATGATGAAAGCGCGATAATCAGATTAGACATGAGCGAATATATGGAAAAATTTTCTGTTTCAAAAATGATAGGATCTCCTCCCGGCTATGTTGGTTATGAAGAGGCTGGACAGCTTACAGAAACTGTAAGACGAAAGCCGTATTCAATAATTTTGTTTGACGAAATAGAAAAAGCTCACCCCGATGTTTTTAACATGCTACTTCAAATTCTTGATGATGGTAGATTGACAGACAGCAAGGGTAGAATTATAAATTTTTGCCACAGCATAATTATTATGACCAGCAATATTGGTTCGGAGCTTATCTCAAATTTTGCAAATGATAAGATCGGAAAAATCGGATATAGCATTGAAAATAAATCAACTAGGGATGAATTAAACCAAAAAATCTTAGACAACTTAAAAGATTATTTCAAGCCAGAATTTTTAAATCGAGTAGATGAAATAATCATTTTTGATCAACTTAATATGGACGAAATTAACAAAATTGTAAAACTACAATTAGACATAATTAGTAAAAATATTGCCGAAAAAGGAATCAGTATTGAATTTGATGAAAAAGTGATAAATTATCTAACAAAACATGGGTTCAATCCTGTATTTGGAGCAAGACCACTAAAGCGATTGATCACCAGAGAAATCTTGGATATTTTAGCAATGGAAATAATACAGGACAGATTTAAAGAAGGATCAAAAATCAAAACTACAATTGAAAAAAACAAAATAAAATTTCAAAAATTGTAAAATAGTATTTTTAAGATATAATAACAATATTGGACGATTAGCTCAGTTGGTAGAGCGTCTCATTGACGTTGAGAAGGTCACAGGTTCGAGACCTGTATCGTCCACCATTACTAAATACTTTAGATAATTTAGCTATTAATAAGAGTATGAATCCATTGCAATAACAAAAATATTAAAAGATAATGATACTTCTAGAACAAAATAATTTATGTGCGAGCTAATAGATCTTTTTTTGTAATCATTAAAAAGATTACCAATAAAGAACCGAGCGCTAAAGCAATAATGCCAGTGATCCAAAAATATCGTTGAGATTGAAGCACGAGAGAAGCTCCTATAAATACAATAATTAATCCTAGCACTATTCCCACAATTGGTTTTAAGATAAAACTAAATATTTTTTTCATTTCAACCTTTCGCTAATTTTAAATTTGGCCATTCTTTAACTAAGACGCTCACAACTGCCGCGGCAGGAACTGCTAAAATTACTCCTGTTAGTCCAAATAATTTTCCACCGATTAAGATTGCAAAAATAATAATCACGGGCGATAATCCAACCGCTTTTCCCATAATCTTTGGAACCAAAAAGTTTGCTTCAAGTTGCTGAACCAACATAAAAGCAATCAAAATAATAAGAGGAATTAATAAATTGCCGGTTGACGCAAAAGCCACTACAAGCGCGACAATCATACCAAGTATCGGACCAATATATGGAATAAGTTCAGTCAAGCCACACCACAATCCCAATGCAAGAGCATAAGGGATACCCATTATCAATAAAATTAAACCGTTGATGAGTCCTATAATAACCATAAGAGTAAGTTGACCCAAAAGCCATCCCCCCATTTTTTCTCCAACTTGACGCAAAGCTTCTATAATTTGCTCCTTACGATTGATGGGCAGATATTCGATTGCTAATTTTTTAATAGACTCCTGATCTGCTAGAAGATAAAAAATTAACACAAAAACAGTTATAAAACTGACAAGTCCGGTTAAGACTGAAGCCGTCGTTTTAAATAACCCGTCTGAAAGGACAGATCCTATCTTGTCCAGTTGGTTACTAACTACATCAATAATTTTTTGAGAAGCAGAAATTTTTGAATTATCGGCAAATGCATCTTGAAGAGTTCCGCCCAATCCTTGTAACTGTGATACAAGCGGAGGAACAATAGCATACGTGATTAAACCAAAAACACCAATAATTATTGTAAACAGAATAATCAAAGCTAAAATTCTGGGCATATATTTAGACCAATGATTCACTATTGGAGAAAGAGCCGCCAATAGGACCAATACCACAAATCCAAGTACTATGATATCTCTAATGGCAAAAAGAAATACTATCACTAAAAAAGCAATTATAATTTTGATAATTGCCGAGTATGAAATATCAAGCAAAATTTTTTCTTGTTTCATCAATTTTATGTTCCCTTATAAAGTATATTTTGTCAATCGTTTATTTTTTTAATAATTAAAATTTCTTTAATTTTAACATTAGCGTTTATATCTGTCTGCTCTAAAATACCTCCTCTTCGTTCAAGCCCCTCCTTAATAAGTGTCGGATCTCCGATTACATCAATTATTATTTTAGGATGAAGTTCTCCAATAAACGATGCATTTGTTAAGATTCTTTTTCCATTGATGGTCATTGCGTCAAATCCAATATTTCTCAAAGCATTGACAAGATCAACTTGTTGAGTTTGCATAAGCATCTCATTGATCTCAATTGTTACCCCCTTACCTCTTATACTTTGACTTCCGTTTAAAATTTGATATTTAGTGATATCGCTTTCCAAGCTTTGAAGCGAGGCAATTGATGAATTTGATGTTTGTTGTAACTTTTCTTTTTGAATAATTAATTCACCTAATTGAGAAAAAAGATCATCGTTTGACTTAATAAGTTGAGCTACTTCAACAGCTAACTGCGCATCCTCGTTGTTAACACTGATTTTAGTAATTTTTTTTTGTAAATTAAATTGATAAGCCAAGAAATAGCCAAGAACAAGAGACACTAAAAATGTGATAAGAAAATGTTTAGTTTTTGGGTTTATATTTGGCATATTTTTTGTTTATTATCCTTTCGTAATGCCCCGTGCTTGCCACGGGGATCTTAGAAAGCCCGTAGCGAAGCGTAGGGGTAACAAGCTTTTCCCCTTTTTGGGGAATACTCTGCGACCTTAGTGCAGAGTAGCTTATTATCCTTTCGTAATGCCCCGTGCTTGCCACGGGGATCTTAGAAAGCCCGTA
>CAZZBO010000029.1:0-7333 GCA_964652345.1 uncultured Candidatus Saccharibacteria bacterium
GAGAATACATTAATACTTAATCAAAAAGTGTTACCTATGTACCCATCCTGGACACATAGTTTACACATAGAACCTTCAATAGTAAGGTAACTTTAAGAAAGGAGATTCTATGTCAGTTCTATAGTGTAAACTAAATAATTTTTTTGAAAATGTGGTTATTAGTAAAAATATATATACGATTTTTTGAATTGTTTTAAAAAAGTCCTAGATTAAGATCTAGGGCGAAAGGATTTTGCGATTTCTTGTGCTGTTACTTAATCAACACCACACAAAAAACAAAAAAGATGATTATCGTCAAACAAGACAAACAACCGCAGAGTCCAATTCCTTCATCAGGGTTTTGGTCAAGAATGTTTTTGCTCGACTTGTCGTCAAATGGTTCACTGTCTGGACCGTGAGTTACTCCGATTCCTCCACCGTACATGTTTTCTACCTCCTTATGAATGAATGAAGTCCAAGATCAAAGCGCCAAAAATCGTTGAGAATTTATTATGCTAACATTGATTTAGGTGTAGGTGCAACAGTCATTTCTTGTTAAAAGATACAAATCTATTGTAGTACATACCTTTATTTTTAATATTCAATTCTTGCCAGATAATACTAATCTTTAAAGCGATTCGTGGCACTTTGCAAGAAAGCTTGTAAGCTACACTTATCCACACCCCCCCCTTGCAAGAGATAATTAATTATAGGTTAATAGAATTAACAAGAAAAATTAATAAGTGGAGGGAAAAATGGTTAAATCTCAAAAAAAATTATTTATAGCTATATTGGCTGTTGTGTTATTGGTTGTATTACTGGTGGGGGCATACTATGTTTATAGTTCTCGTTACAGCGCTGCTGATATTCCGGCAGAACCATATAAGTGTGAGAAAGAATGTATTGTGTTAACAACAACAGGTCAAGATGCAGACAATCGAATACTTCCAACTAAACCATGGAAAGTAGTTTTAAAGAACAATTCTCAATATACTCTTAGTATCAAAACCAGTCCTTTTGATATTGTTGATAGCATTAGCGGTGAACATGTTTATAGCCAACCAGCCCCAACAAGCGCAATTACGGTTAATGAGGGAGGAAGCTATACATGGACAATAACAACAAGAAATATCAATTTCGACAACGAAACAATTCCATGGAGTCGTTACAGCATTGTTTTAAGTGAAGACATCCAAGATTCAAGCATATATGCTCCTAGTCCTACAGTAGATATATATGGCAGTTACGAATCACTTGAAGGAGATGATTCTGGAACATTGGGTGATAGAATTATGTTTGAATTTCGGCAGGGAGTTAAGTCGATTATTGCAGACATTGGAGGTGGAGATTACTACACGGGCGTGAATATTCTTACAGAGGAGGTTAAAGAAGCTAACGGTATTTCATATGAAGATACAATTAATGTTCCGAAAAGTATTGTTCAAAAAGCTTGGGAAAAAGTTAAAATAATGAATATTGCTTGTGCTCAAATAATAGAAGCCGGCGCTATAGTTTCTAACAAGGCAACCAAAGAAGCAGTGGCAGATGGGGTAGAACACGTGGGAAGAGAACTCATTAAAATTTTTAATCCATCAAAAAAAGGAGATAAAAGTAAATCTATTGGTGATATATGTTTAAATTATATTATCATAGATGGATCCTACTCAACGCAATTGAAAATTCAAAGATATGAGGCGGATGAAAGAGATAATACAATAGTTAAAAGAGTTTCACTTCAAAGAACTATCTTAGAAACTCAAGTGAATATTACAGTTGAAGGGCATGGATGGAAAGCTTCAGAATCTGATGCAATATCCAATAATCCAGCTCCGAATCCTTCAGGTGGATCATGTCCTGAAGTAATTTCAAGCTATAAAATTAATAAAAGCAGTCCAGTAATTCTAGCTGATGAAAAAAATTCAAAATTACAATATTCTAATGAAAGAATAACAAGCACATTTGAATTACCCAAAAAAGAGCTAAAAATAGATAAATATACATTAGATAATCCTGGAAAGAATCAAGCTAAATGTTGTGGTGGTAGTCAGTAAATAATTGTAGAAATTTTTAGCACTATTCCCTATGTAATAGGTAAGAAAGAGCCGAGCTGTATAAAACAGCTCGGCTCTCGGATTTGGGACGCTAAATAACTAATTCCGGCGTCCAGTCCAAATATATACGGAAGCTGTGCGGGTTCCGCCACTTCCGGTGTGCCATGGAATCAACACGTTGAATCCATGGCACTTTGTGACTTGATCCCTTTTCTTGATGACCTCTGTCAGGGCTCCGCCGTAGTCGAGTCCGATTACGGGTCGACCATCAATTTCACCTTTCGTGTAGCTCTGTCTAGGAGCCACAAATGCAATTCGGTGGAACTCGCGCTTTATTGGTGCGAGCTTTATCGTCATGTAGGTGTGGGGAACCGCGATGTACAGAGCTACAGCCACAATGAGGAGAGAAATGATTCCCTCAGCTCTTTTATGGCTTACCCTGAGCCATCCAGAAAGCAGGGCTACTAGCAGCCCTGAAGCGAACGAGACAGTGATGATCATGGCACAGACCATCACTGTCTCAAGGACTAGATCTAGGGCAAATATGATTAGCCCTCCCCCCGTCATTAGGGGGATAAAAACCAACAGCCCATCTTTGATACCTTTTGCCATTTTTTCCTCCTTTGGCAAAAAATGATTCTTGAGAGAGAATACCTGAAATATGCTATTTTGTCAATCCAACTTCTTGATTAAAATACAGTCTTGAGTTAGAGTATATATAGAATATAGGGAAAAATATGAAACAATCTAAATTATTTTCTAAAACATTAAGAAATACACCAAGAGATATCGAAGATAAATCTTCCGCACTTTTAACTCGCGCCGGATATATTTTGAAATTATCCGCTGGTATTACAAATTTTTTACCTCTCGGTCAAAGAGTAATAAAAAAAATCATCGATATTATTGAAGGTGAAATGGATGCAATCGGAGGTCAGCAAATCAGTTTGCCCACTCTTCAACCAAAAGCGTTATGGGAAAAGACAGGACGTTGGACGACAATGTCTGAAGAAATGTATCGCTTAAAAGATCGACGTGATAGTGAATTTAGCCTGGGTATGACCCATGAAGAAGTTGCAACATATACCGCAAGCATGGTTATTAATTCTTATCAAGACTTGCCGTTGGCAGTTTATCAGATCAAAGATAAATTTCGCGATGAACCCAGAGCCAAAGCAGGACTGATGCGTCAAAGAGAATTTATCATGAAAGATATGTATTCCTTTCATACAACAGAAGAGGATTTTAATCAATTTTACGATAATGTTGCCAAAAGTTATTTAAATATTTTTAAAAAGGTAGGTCTTGAAAATGTGTATCAAGTTAAGGCAGTCAGCGAGGAGTTTACTACTTTGAAAAATCATGAGTTTCAGCTTGAATCTCAAATCGGAGAAGATAAGATATTTATTCACGAAAACAAAGAACCAAAAATTGCCAAATCTGCTGAAGAAACTGATAAACTTATTCAAGACGGTTATAAAAGCATAAATACTATAGAGCTGGGACATATTTTTTCACTTGGTACAAAATATTCAAAAAGTTTTAAAGCTCAATTTACTGATAAAGAGGGGAAGTTGACAGATATAACAATGGGATGTTATGGCATCGGTGTTGGTCGACTTATGGCTACGGTAGCGGAAAAATTCAGCGATGACAAAGGACTTGTTTGGCCTAAAGCTGTTGCTCCGTTTGATTATCATTTAATTGATCTCACCACTGACGGTAGTGGTGAAAAAGTATATACTAAATTGGTAGAAGCGGGTAAAGAAGTATTATTCGATGATCGCAAAATTTCAGCAGGAGAAAAATTTGCTGATGCTGATCTCATTGGGATTCCGGTTCGTTTGGTAGTTTCAACAAAAACTGGGGATAAGATTGAATATAAAGAACGTAACTCTCAAGAAACAAAATTGATTTCGGTTGAAGAACTATTTTAAATAATAAAATCTAATTTTTTTACCAAATCATCGTATTTTATCACGCTATAGCATGATAAAATATTATGAAATTAACTTGTAACAAAAAAGCCCCTCCCGCACGGATGCGAAAGGGGCAGAAACTACCAGTGGGGTGGAGAATTCAGGACGAAAGGATATTACATCAACACCGTTGGTAAATCAGCCAATGAGAAGGTGATTGCGGAATATGTTAAAAATCAAGGTTTGGAATATAAACAAATATATCGTAATCAATTCAAGTTGTTCGAAGGTTTTTATTTAAATACCAGTCAGCTTGCGAAGTAGTTTATTCCAAAAGTAATTACTTTTTTGGGCAGTGATTGGTGAAGCTTCTTTATTTCTTTACCATACTGAGAAAGCTCCTGAAGTTCTTTTGTTCTTTTTCCAGATAGGACGATCATTGAAGTTTGTTTCGGGTCTATTTTTTAATCTTATATTTTTTTGATTTATATGGATGATTTCTGTTTCAGTTGCTATCTTTTGTCTATTAGAATTTACATTATAATCAATTGTAGTAAGACATGAAGAAAGGCCTCGTTTTTCAGCTAATTGCGAAAAGGCACTTTCCATTGCTTTTACTAGCTCTGCTGAAGAAATCTGGCTTAGAAGATTCTCTCTAGGGTTGTTTGCACGAATTACCATTGTTGGCTCATTTTTTTTAGTCCTTGTTTCGATAATTAAAACTGATCCAACAATGCGTTTTTTTGGGCTATTTCTGTTGGTCACAAATACAAATGATGTAATTTCTGGAAATTTTCCTTGCGCTAATGAACCAGCAAGTCTGCTATAGCAAGCATCACCAATATTTCCAGATAAACTTCTTAATAAACCGCGTACAGGAACCAAAGTAACATTCATTGAGTTTGGTGAAATGATTTGTGATTCATTTTTTTCTACCTCATCAAATGCTTGCTTTGATTGAAAGATTTTACTTTTTTCAATTTTTCCTGGAATATTCCATACTTTACCGAGTGATTTATGCAAATTTTCTGAAAATGGTGTATGTTCTGTGTGACCTTCTTCTTCTGTGGCATTAGAACCAAGATAATGTTCATACATATATTCCACGATGTGGGAATTCCAAATTTCTAATTGTTGTTCATCTAATTTATCGGTCTCTACCCCTATACGTAATTTATTTAATCTTTGAGGGAAGGTGGATTTTATTATTTGAACAGAATGGATTGCACTTAAAGTACGTAAAAAATCATTTCGTCCAGAAATTTTTTCTAGAATCTTGTCGGCGATTCCTTCCATTAATAAAGCCATGGTTCTTTCACTTGAAATTGTTTGTGCACTCAACTCAATTTTTAAAGCTTCATCGATAAATCGTTGTGCTTGTAATAGGGATTCTATCTGTTGGTCGATATTAAATTGCGCTTTTTCATTGGGTAATTCTTTTTGTTTTGTTTGTAAAAATTCAATTTCTTGTATGCAGTTATTTTTAATAAGTTCTAGTGTGTTATGCCACCAAAGGACAATGTTTTCATCTTTAAAAGCTATTTCATATGATTTACGATATTTAGCAATTAAATCTTGTAAGTCTGGATTTGACAAGATCTCTTGCTTCTTCTCCAAAACTAAATTTTGTTGAGATTCATCTAATTCTTGTTCTTCCGTAAAGGGAATATTTAAAGATATTTCTTCATAACCGTCAGGAAGGTGTAGTAACTGAGGTTGAAGTTCTTGAGTTTTTTGTTGATGTTTAATAATTGGATCTAATCTATCTAGAGAGCTCCATTTTCCATCTAAATTTGTTTGCATTGATATTAATTCTTTGATCGTTGATGAACTTTCTAGTTGTTCAGGAATTTTATCATGCAATAAATCTTCTAATAACTTGTCCATAAGTTGGATAAGCTCATTGATAAGTTCTTTTGGCTGAGTAAATTTTTCAGGATGGAGACCAGCACGACTAAAGTCAGTTTTTAATTTTGGTGGTAATTCTTCAATAGTGTGTGCATTACTTATAGTGACAAACCATTTAAAAATCGTTGGCAAATTCGACATACCAAATTTACTAATAAATTGATAAATAATTTCTAAGTCAGCAGGATTACTAGGGTTGATAAGTCCAGACTCAAATCTTTTTTTGATTAATGGAGTGAAATCTGTTTTCCAAGGGTCATATTCCTCACGATTTGAAGATGCTTGGATTGATTGAATTTTTGAGTAAACTTCAAGCCAAGGAAATCTTTCTAATAATTGTGGAAAATATTGGATTATTGATTGTCGATTAAGAAAATTTGAGGGGTTCCAAGTATCTTTAAATAATTTATCTAATTGAGTTTCGTTAAGTTGGAGATCTCTACCTGTGATTTCATGTAATTTAGTAAAAAGAGTCACGTTTTTTAGTAAACAAAGAAAATATAAATCTTGAATTACTTCATTTGGAGTATTTTGAAGTTCAGGTGGAGGAAAAGCAGAATAATCAACCCATCTAATGAATTGAATGTAATCCCCCCCTTAAAAGCTGTGCTTGATAGCCAGATTGAATTAAATTTGGATCAATGTCGATTGAAACATCAAATTGCTCTTTTAGTACATCAATAGCTTGGGGAGGGCATGAGCCACTGCTTAATGAATCTAATACAGCTTGTCTGATAGATTTTTTGTCGGGCTCTACCTTATATTTTTTTAGATATTCAAATATAAAGGAAGAAGGATTGGCGTTTAAAGTAACTGCAATATTTACTTTTTGAATTGTTTCGGGTGAAGGTTTAATACGAGTAATTCTTTGCAATTCATAAACTTTATATGTAAAATGTTCTTTATTAAAGAATTCCAAATATTTCAATTGCACAACTTCTTTATCCATTGGAATTTTAGTTATCTGCAAAATTTCTTTAATTTCTAATAAATCATTTGAAAGATATGCTTGCTGAATAATTTCTGGATCAGGTTTTGTATGAGTAATTCGATACAATAAGGAAATATCATATCGATTGACATCTTGAAATAGGAATTTATATTTTTGTTGAATAATTTCGGGGTCTAGTTTTACTTTGGTATATTTATAGACAAACTGAATTTCATAAATATCTTCACACCTAGAATATAATAATTGAACTAAAGCTGGATCTGGTTTGGTACCTAAACCAGATAAAAATCTTATAAAAGTATACCCATCGCCACTTTCTGCAGCATCTCTAATAGCAGTTAAATTTTTATTCTGAACTTGTTCAGTAGTTTTTGGATTAACGGAGCTCAATTCACTCCCATTTGGTATACTAGTTTCGTTTGGGATCGCTGGTATATAATCTGCAGGATTATCTACTTGTGATCCTGATTCTCATTCTGACATATAATTAATATATCACAATTCTTTTCAAATTAAATTGATTG
>CAZZBO010000030.1:0-7270 GCA_964652345.1 uncultured Candidatus Saccharibacteria bacterium
CCAAATGAATTTATTCCTGATTTTGAATATTTAGAAAAAAATCGTCTAACACAGTTACAGGTAAGCGCAAATAATTTATTGCGTAATTTAATTATTTTTAATATTTTGATTTTACTTACTTCTGCTGGCTTAAGTTACATTGGAGCACGCCGAACACTTTTACCAATTGCAGAGGCCACAGAAGAACAAAATCGTTTTACAGCTGATGCTTCTCATGAATTGCGCACCCCCCTCACTGCTATGAAAACAGAAATAGAAGTAGGTCTTCGTGATCACAATCTATCTTTAGCAAATGCAAAAAAATTACTTACAAGTAATTTGGAAGAAATTTCAAAATTAGAATCTTTATCAAGCGCTCTTCTAAAATTATCCCGCAATGATAAAAGTGAAAATATAAAACTAAGCAATATTTCTTTAGATGAAGTTATCACAGACGCTTATTCAAAAATTGAAAAATTAGCCGAGAAAAAAAATATTTCATTTGTTACTAATTTAAAAAACATCAAAATTAAAGGTGATTTTACCAGCTTAAGCGAACTTTTTATGATTTTACTAGATAACGCCATTAAATACAGTAATAAAAACAGCCAAGTTACAATTAAACTTCACGAAGACAAAACCCATGCAACTGTTGAGCTAATAGATAGCGGCATCGGAATAAAAGCTAGTGACTTACCTCATATATTTTCACGTTTTTATCGCGCTGATCATTCTCGCAACAAAGAAAAAATCGACGGTTACGGATTGGGACTTTCTATTGCCAAACAAATCGTTGAACTAAACAAAGGCACTATTAGTGTATCATCCCGCCAAGGTAGTGGCACAAAATTTGTTTTAAAATTTTTAAAATCAAATTCAGCATAAATTCAGCATTTAATTTCAAACTTAAAGTATATTAATAAAATTAGGAGTTAAATATGGGAACAATCACACGGGGAATAAAAAACGCATTTCGCAATAGTATTCGCGCAACTTCAATAACATTTATTTTAGCAATCTCCATTGCTATGAGTCTAATAATGCTTATGTCGCTTAGCGCTGTCGATAAAAAAATCGATAAAATAAAAAGTTCTGTAGGCAACACCCTTACTGTTTCACCAGCAGGTGTACGGGGTTTTGAAGGTGGAGGTGAGCTTTTAACAAACGATGATGTGAGTAAAATCACTGCTATTTCAGGAATAAAATCTGTTTATGCCAATTTGACGGATAGATTAACTACTGACACAAATACAAATTTAAAATCTGCTATAGAACCGGGATCTTTTGGAGAGCGTCGTCGAGATGAACAAAACCGTACAAATGATATTCCTCAAAACCCAAATCGACCAATGCCACAAAATTTTTCTCTTCCGGTACAAGTCACAGGAACAAACGATCTAAGCAATTTAACAGCACTCAATGTTTCCAAATTTGAAGTTACCGAAGGACAAAAATTTGCAAATACAGAAACTGGGATAGTTGCTCTTGTCGGCAAAGACTTAGCAACCAAAAACAATCTTAGTATTGATTCTACTTTTACTGCTTATAGCCAAGAAATAAAAGTAATTGGTATTTTTGATACAGGAAATAATTTTACAAATGGTAATATTATTATGCCTCTTAGTCTTTTACAAACTATTTCTGATCAAACAAATCAAGTAAATAATATTATTATTGAAACAACCTCGATAGATACGGTAGAATCTGTTGATTCAGCTATTAAATCAACTCTTGGAGAAGATAAAATCGATGTAGTCAACCAGCTTGAAACTGCAAAAACCGCCACAGAGCCACTACAAAATATACGAACAATTTCTATTTATAGTTTAATCGGCGCCTTAATTGCCGGTGCCATAATAATACTTTTTACAATGATGATGATCGCTCGCGAACGTCGTCGTGAAATTGGAGTTTTAAAAGCAATTGGCGCATCCAATACTCTAATCGTTAGTCAATTTGGAGTTGAAGCAATAGTACTAACTTTTTTAAGCAGTGTTATTGGAATTATCTTGGGAGTTATTTTAGGTAATCCCGTGCTTAAAGCACTAGTGCAAAATGCAAGCTCTTCTCCAAATCCAATAGGAATCGGAGATGGCAGCCCAAATGGCCTAGGTGGTGGAATGGGCAGAATGATGATGGAGCGAGTAGGACAAAATTTAAATCTACCAACAGTCATTGATGATTTAACTGCAGTAGTAGAGCCAAAAATAATTGTTTATGGACTATTAATCGCCCTTGCAATAGCTATCTTAGGATCAATTATTCCTGCATTTGTTATTGCCAAAATTAGACCAGCAGAAACAATGCGTACAGAATAAAATAATTAAGGAGAATTATGATCAAAATAGAAAAAATTACAAAAGAATTTTCTTCCGGTGATGGAAAATTAAAAGCAGTAGATAATATAACACTTCAAATTCCCCGAGGTACATTTTGCACAATCATTGGCAAAAGCGGTAGTGGCAAAAGCACACTTTTATCGATAATTGGTGCCTTAGAAAAACCTACAAGCGGTACAATAGAAGTTGATGGAAAAGTAATTACAAATTTGAGTGATCGAAAATTAATAAAATATCGACGTGATAAAATCGGTTTTATTTTTCAAAGCTACAACCTTATTCCCAATTTGACAGCATTGGAAAATATTATGTTGCCTATGGAATTTGCCCATGTCAAAAAGAGTTTTGCAAAGTCTCGCGCATTAAATTTGCTTTCAGAAGTTGGACTAGATGTAAAAAAAGGTGATCACCTTCCAGCTCGACTATCTGGCGGTGAACAACAGAGGGTTGCAATTGCACGAGCACTAGCAAATAAGCCAAAATTAATATTGGCAGATGAACCAACGGGTAATCTCGACAGTTCCACAGGTAAAATAATAGTTGATTTATTGAAAAAATTAGCCAAAGCTGAAGATACAACAATTATTGCCGTTACTCATGATGAAGGAATCGCTAAAAGCTCTGAAAAAACCCTCCAGTTAAAAGACGGAAAATTAGTATAATTATATTAGTATATACTAGGTTAGATAAAAATGTTGCTCGTTAATCAAAAACGTCAATATTCTCATCTCTCTTACGATCCGCCTCGTTAAAGTATGTTGTAACTTGATTCTGACTGCCAACAAAATATCCGACAACAACTCCGAGGATTAAAGTTAAAATGAACAGAGAATAGGGACGCTTCACTTTTCAGAGAATAAAAACGCTTCACTTTTTACTTTTGCTTTTGCGATAAGGTGCTGATCTATTATCAATGTGATACTTATTTTTCCTATTTATGTTATAGACAAAATCTTTTTTTCCAATTGCAAGTTTTTTACCATCCATCAAAGTTACGATAGCTTCATCAATCATCAGTTTAGAATAGTATTTTCTTCTTTTATTTAAGTTATTACCAAATTCATGATAAAAAATATCATCAGTAATTAAATCATTATTTTTACCAAGAGTATAGTAAGAATAACTTGACCACAAATATTGCTCGGGTCTTTTAACCATTCGTGCTCTAACGGGGTTTAATTCAATATATTTTCCACACTGTAAAAGATAGATATCGTTACTGATAAGTTGGCTTTTAAATCTACCCTGCCAAAAATGACCAAAAGTGCCATAGTTTCTTTTGAAGTAGTTTGAATAACTTAAATTCAATCTTTTAGAAAAAACTGAAAAATCGGTCTTGTTATTTGTTTTTATTAAAAAATGTACATGAGTTGACATTAAGCAATAATGGGATAGATCGAACGGATGTTCTTCTTTGAGTTTTAATATTAGATCAAGATAATATTGAAAATCTTCTTCACAAGTAAAAATTTGTTGACCGTTATTTCCACGATTCATTATATGATAATAGTTGTCTGGAGGAAGAAATCTTGGTTGGCGTGACATAGTTAAATTATATCAAAAATTTAGTTATTGCTAACGTACAGAGTTAAAGTCTAGCGTCCCCTTCTTCTGATGTTCTTGATCACCAATTTAAGGATCATACATATAAATTAAATAGTGAGTTAGAGGCGTGGACAGTAAATTTTTTACATATCATGATCGAAGTAGCTAGATTTATCAAGAAGAAGAATAAAAGGCTATCAATCACAAGAAAAGGTCTTGAGTATTTGGAAAAAAATAATTCTGAAAAATTTAATATACTAATTGATTTATGGCTCAATAAATTGAATTGGGCTTATAGGTATTGGGATAGTTCAGATATCGAAGCAATGCAGGATTATTATCATGTGATATTTTTTAAAATGGGATTTATGTGGTCAAAAAAAGAAAGTTTAAAACCAATTGAAATATACCAGCAAATTGAAAATTTATTACCCTATAAAGAAAAATATTTCAAGGAACATAATATACAGTTGGTTATTTTTAAATTTCTAGAATATTTCCAGTTAGCTGATGGCATAAGTGCCGGTAAGGATTTATTCGATTATATAAAATTTAAAGAATATAAGTTAACTAGATTGGGCAAGAAATTTTTTAATAACACTTCAATTAGAAAAGTAACTCAAACTACAACTTGATTTAAGAATAAAGGGCATTTCGTTCTCTTCCTGGGGGCAAAATGAGACAAGGCGTATGAAACTGTACATGTATATAATTATAAAGTGTAATCTTCAGGGTAAAAGAGAACCGTCCCTTTACCTTCTTAATAGTAATATAGTATAGTTAATATAGTTATCAGCTACATCTTTGAGAATTTATATGAATATGTTGAGGAATTGGTTGAAACGACCAATCCGTCAGATCGAGATATTCCATTTACGCCATGTGATACATTCAAAAAATCAGGAGCGGAAGCCACTGTTCCTTCTGCCATTTTTTGCCAACTATTTCCTTCATCGCCAGAATACCAAACATTTGCAACTGTGCCTGCAGTTTTTTCGTGGTTAGTAACAGCCCATATCTGTCCGTCTTCAAAAGCAGTAAAATCCCAAACTCTTGATTTAATTGTTTTATTTTCAGCACCCAAATCAAGTGAAGTTAGAAATTTATTTGATGCTGTAGATAGCGTCAGTCCTGTGAGGGGAGTATCGTTTTTACTTAAACGATACATTTTGTTATTGTTCGCGTCATCAGTCCCAAAAAATACCCATTGTGGAGTAAACCCAATAGTGCAAGATGAACCGATTCCGTTTCCCGCTGTTGCAATTTTAGTGTAGCTATTAATGTCTTGCGGATCTTGCGTCATATAGATATTTTTTGGAGTGTCTCCATCGGTAATATACCACCAGCCATTATATGGATTGTATTTTACGGCGTGTATATGCCTGTTTAGGGTAAGTGGCTTTATTGTAGAAAAGTTTAATCCATCATAAGAATAATGGATGAAATTACCCTCTAGACCAGTATTTTGAGTTGATTGCCCCAAGATCCAAATTCTTTTTCCGCTTGAATCATATCCCGTTTCAAATCCCCAACCATGATACCAATATCCCTTGCCTCCATAAATGAGATTTGTTGTGTCAATATCATCATTCAATCCGCCAATAGGTGCGGTTACGGTTACGGTTCCAGTAATTCTTGAAGAGTTTGCTTCTTCCAGCACTACCACTCCACTTGCACCATTAGTAATAATTGCCGATCCTTGAGCCACAAGCTCATTTCTATCTGAATTTTTATATAAGCTTATAGTTCTTTTGGCTCCATCGATTGTAAGATTCCAATACAATCTAAATGCTCGTATTTCGTCTGTAGTCATGTCGGTATTTTCAGAATCGTGTCCATAAATTTTCCAGTTGCTCATTGCGTTTTGTGTGTCCCCACCTTCTGTGTCAGCATAAACACCGCGAGGAATAAATTTTCCCGTAGGCTCAAAAGGATTGAGTAATACTTGTTTCTTATTCCAAGAGGTAGGGTCATCTGTATAGTTTATATATCCATTACCATATTCAGAGCCATAGTTTCCTGTTGAAAAAAATCTATTATTATGATCAATAAACAGATTATTTATAATGAATCCTGGTGTTGTATAAGTTGAAACTGCTACGGGAAGATTGTTTACAAGTTTCTCTAATTTTGTCGAATATCCTTCATATTTTCTTATTCCATAAATTATTCCGTCTCTATCTTCTATCGGAGACATAAATCCCAATAATTTTATTGGCATTTGGGTATATATTGTTTTTGAATAAATTCTTGTGGCATCTTCTATTGAATATTCATAATCATATTTTATGCCCTCATCAACATTGGCGTCAGTAAAATCTGTAGCATCAGTTGATATTTGAGAAATTACTTGCCAGTTATCGCTGCCGTGTATTCGTCTTGAGATAGATGCTTTAGTAGGAGATGAAACTGAATGAGAAAATTCAAGCTTAATTCCTGCGCTTTGGGTTAAGAAGTTTGCTCCAGAAGCAATATCATCTTCATTATAAGCAATGATTACCGTTCCTCTTATTTTGTATTCACCTAATCCTGTTAAATCAATTACTCCGTTGTTTGTTCGTGAACCTTCAGCAATTTTTGTCAAACCAGCGGAATCTTTATATAAAGATACAGTTCTTTTATTTTTTGAATTTGATAGACCCCAATAAATCGTTCTTTTGCCAAAAATTACAGTTGAGTTTGTATCATCTATGCTTTGTATATTCCATCCGCTTAGTTGATTTATGTTATCTCCCGACTCTATTACACCCCCAACTTCAGTAGCGTAGGCGGATAGATTTATACTTTCAGATTCACTTTCTATATATTTTTGGTTTGAAGCAAAATTGTCCGAATTTATCTCGCTACTGATTTCTGATGAGGATGATTCATTGTTGCTTATTTGCGAATTAAAAGAATTAAGATTTTTTAAATCTTCATCGTTGGCTGATATCGTTGAGTTAGATAGGGTAGAGGATAAATCAACCGAAATTGAAGTTGGATTAGTAGGGGATGGAATTGAAGTTGTCTCATCTTTTTGATTAGAGAGAGTTGCTTCAGTATTAGTATTTTCTTCGTTTTCTTGTGTAGGTGTTTCCATTCTATTATTAAAAGAAGCGATTCTTGTTTTCACAAAATATCCTATGCTAAATATTGCGAGGAAAACTACTAAACCCAAAATAAGTGTAGCTCTTTTGCTCAATTCGATAATTTCTGGGAGTGTTTCGCCACATTTGTGACAAATAGAATTATATCTTTTATTTTTAGCCAAACATTTATTGCATTTTTTATTATACATATTGATGCTTCTTTCAAATAACCAATGTTATTATGTCTATTTTAATAGCACAAAATTACATTTTCGTCTATACGGTGTCCAGGATGAGTACATAGGTAACACTTTTTGATTAAGTATTAATGTATTCTCA
>CAZZBO010000031.1:0-6436 GCA_964652345.1 uncultured Candidatus Saccharibacteria bacterium
GTCCGCCAAAAATTCCGTCCGTCCCCGCGAGGGCGTGGCGGAAGGGGGGTTTGGGGGGAATTCCGCCACGCCCGAGCGAAATCAAATTGTGGACAGCCCCGCCGTCCTGCTCGTTAAGAGCAGAACCCAGCAAAAAAGTTTTCTTTTCCTTTTAGAAGAAAAAAATCGGCGCGCGCAAATAAAAAAATGTAAAGAAAACTTTTTTGCGGGGTGGCGAGGTTTCCGAGCGATGGCGGGGCTGGCTTCCTTATTGGGGGTTTTCCTCAAAAAATGTTCGAACTTCGTCCAAAAAACACCGCCAGCTCATATTTAACCTGTTTACAAGGTTAAATATGAGATGAAAAAGGTGGATTCGAACCGAGAAAGCAATAAAGCGAATATTTGGAGCTTTGGTCGCAATCTGTAAAACCTTGAAGTTTTACAGAAGCGATGCGCTTCTCGGAGGAACCGAATCCCTCCCTCTCCGCCAATTGGAAAAGGAAAGATTTGGGTTTAGAATTAAAAGAAACAATGAAATGTAATAACGAAAAAATTGGTATCTGGATTATTTATATTATTCTAGATTTATTTTGTGTGGGCATTGGAATGGGAGTTCCTTTTTTCAATATTTTATTTGGATCTATTGTAGGATGGTATATCATGAGTAGATATGTTAAGAGTGTACAGGAAATAAATAAAATTATGCGGGAAATTTTCTACTGGTCTGTTATGACATCTTTATTTACTTTTATCGTAATGGCTTTTATTTGGGGGCCGACATTGAGGTTCTTATTTGATACCAAAGCCAATTTAGTTAATTTTGGAATTCCTCAAATCTTATATACACCAAAAGCAAGTTTTATTGGCTGGTGGGTATTAATGATTTTTATTTCTCCTTTTTTACAATTATTAACAACAATATCGGGAGCGTTTTTTACATTATTATTTAAATTTAGACATACTAAGAAATAATTTTTATTGTGATTTACTAAACTTTTCTAATAAATCTTAATAATTCTTTATACAAAAACTTCAAAATCATACAATAAATAATATTATCATCTATTGAGTGTACTGTAGCTCTAACATTGCCTATTATATTTCCCTAGTTGGAAAAAGGAGGATTTTGACTTAGAATAAAATAGAAATAAGGTAATAAGCTCCATGATTTTATGAAGTAAAATTATGAAAAATAAATCAAAAAAATAAAATATATTCAAGGGGTAGCTACATTTTTTAAAGTAATTTTTCCCTTTTTAATTTTTTTAATTTTAACTTTATTACCTATGCCGATTATTCAAGCAAAAAGAATGGCACCTAATCCTGTTGAGCCGATTTATTTTGAGGGAATCAGATACGAAGTATCGGATATGGGGGTTGTCCTAGCATGGGATGAGAAAAATAATCAAGAACTTTGGAAGAATACAATATATAATGTATCTTATAATTCCACTATAGAAAAAGATGTGCAAGATGTTTGGATTACAAAATTAGAAGTTGTAAATGGTTTTTTATTAGTCACGAATGAACGAGATGCGATTTATAAAGTAGATTTAAAAAGGGGGAATGTTCTTAGTTCGGAAAATATTTCTATTGGACCTTTTGGCTCTAGCAAAATTAATTCGGCACTAACAATTGGTGGGTTTATATTTTTAATTATTTTGGGTTTTATTAGCTATCGGTTTTTTATTCGACGATAAATTTTAAAGGTATTTTTGAAACATTTACTATCTGTTGGCTGTTTTTTTAAATCTTTTTTGATATAGTAGCACTATACGAACACGTCAAAAATTTTCGATACTTTTGACGTTTTGTTTGATAATTTAATGAAGTAAAAATATGGAAAATATTTTTAAACAATTACAAGCAGATACCAGAAAATGGCGCGAAAAAAACTATGCAACAGAAGAATTTCCGGCTATTTCTGAAATTTTATCTTGGAACAAAGATGAAAACGGACAGCTCCGTTATTTACGAGAAGCGCAATTTAATGCTCTTGAGGTTTATTGGTATGTAAGACTTGTTTTGAAAACTCCCAAATTACTTGAACTATACAAAAATTATTTTCCGAAAAATAGCGATTTGCTCACTGCTCTGGGCGTACAAAAAACTGAAGTAATTACGAACATGCTAATTGACGGCGAAGATCCGTTTGAAAAAATCAAAACTGACACAAAATTTGCCAAATCACTACAACTTGATTCTTTGCATGAGTCCATGAATCTTCCTTATGCGAGTTATATTTTGGCTTTGGCGATGGGTTCGGGAAAAACCGTTTTGATTGGCTCAATTATCGCCACGGAATTTTCTATGAGCATTGAATATCCGAAAGATAATTTTATGAAAAATGCGCTTGTTTTCGCTCCCGGAACGACAATTATTGAATCCTTGCGTGAAATATCCGACATGCCTTTTGAAAAAATACTACCGCAAAGATTTTATAAATCATTCATGGCGAATGTAAAAATGGTTTATACAAGAAATGGAGAAAAAAGCATACCCGTTCAAGACAACAGCACTTACAATCTCATTGTTACCAATACGGAAAAAATTATATTAAGAAAATTTTCTCCCAGAAAAGGTCAAACTCAATTTGAATTTGAAGAATTGGAAAAACAAGAAAAATTGCTTTCCAATGCCAGATTGAATAAAATTGCCAGCCTTTCAAAATTGGGAATTTTTTCTGATGAAGCTCAAAACACTTATGGCAACAAACTTGGGGAAGAATTAAAAAGAGTCAGACGCACAATTAATCATTTGCACGACGAAACAAATCTTGTTTGTGTGGTAAATACCACCGGCACGCCTTATTACAAAAAACAAGCGATAAAAGATGTGATTTTTTGGTATAGTTTACAGCAAGGCATTCAAGATAATATTTTAAAAAGTTTACACAACGGAATTATCGCTTATGATTTCAAGGATGAAACGCCCAAAGAAGTTTTTGAAAGTATTATCCAAGATTTTTTTGGAAAATACGAGAAAACAAAATTGGCAAACGGAGCTAAAGCAAAAATTGCCTTTTATTTTAAAAATCAGGAACATCTTGAAGCATCAAAAGAAATTATTGAAGAAATGCTGGTTAAATATGGACAAAGCCCAACTATTGTTTTAAGCAACACTCAAAAATCCACCCAAAAAGAGATAGATGAATTTAATAGGCTCAATGATCCTGAAAATCAAAAAAGGGTAATTTTGTTGATTCAAAAAGGAAAAGAGGGCTGGAATTGTCCCTCGCTTTTCGCGACAGCTTTGATTCGCGAACTTACCAGCTCAAATAATTTCATTTTGCAGGCTTCTACTCGATGTTTAAGGCAAATACCGGAAAACAAGCAAACCGCTACGGTGTACATTGAATCGAAAAACCAAAAAACACTAAATAAGGAACTCAAAGAAACTTTTGCTTTAAGCTTGTCAGAACTCAATAGGGTGGAACAAAAAAACGAAGCGCAAATTTTGGAAATCAAAAAAACCAGCTATCCGGCTTTGGAAATCACCCGAACAATCAACAAGATTGTGCAGAACAAAAAGAAAAACAATGAAATTAAACTTAGAAAACCCCAAAAGAAACAAGGTAATTCAATTATAAAATCTATTTTTGAGCCAAAACTTGAAAGCGCCGGCACAATTATTTCTCCAACAGGAGAAGAAAACGAAATAATTTTTTCGACTGATACTTATGATCTCTATACTGCCACGCAAAAAATAGCGCAGAACTACCATCTCGATTATTTACCGCTTTTGAAAGAGCTAAAAAAGATTTACTCGAAAAATGAAATTCCTCGATATCATTTGCAGGAGCTTTTTTCTCAAGTGGAAGCACAAACTCAAAATTACGAAACTATAGAAGAAAAAATCACGGAAGCATTAGCGCTCATTAAATTTCACGACGAGGAACAAAAGCCGGTTTTTGATAAAAACGAGCAGGGAGTTTATTGTCATACAACCCGCTATAAAAAAGGAACTTTTGGCGACAATAATGAATTGCTGGCACATGCTAAAGATTTTGCGGGCATAAATCAAGAAGCACTTGGATTTCATTACACGCCTTACAATTTTGATTCAGGACCGGAAAAAGATTTTTTTGAAAAAATGCTCAATAAACTGCAGGTCAAAACAAAAGAAATTGAAGATATATATTTTACCGGGGGGCTGACGAATACCACGCAAACCGATATGTATTTTCAATACAAAGGAATTGACGGCAGATACCACAATTATTTTCCCGATTTTGTGATAGTTAAAAAAGACGGCTCGTTTTTGATTGTGGAAATAAAAGCCGAGGGCAAAGAGGAGGATTTGGAAGTGCAAGCCAAAGTAAAAGCAATCAAAAAATTGGAAGCTATCCCTGAAAATCGCTTTAAATACGAAATAATTTACACCGACTCACCAGTACCTGTACGCAAATTCGAAAATACTGACAAATGGATCAATAATAATTATAATTATCAATATGCCAAATAAAAATTCAATCATTTTATTCAATCAAAAACAGGTTCGTCGTCATTGGGACGATAAAAAAGAACTTTGGTACTTTTCTGTTGTGGATATTATCGAGATTCTTACAAAAAGTCCTCGTCCAAGAAAATATTGGAATGCTTTGAAAACAAAGCTAAAAGATGAAGGAAGCGAGTTGTCCCAAAAAGTGGGACAACTGAAAATGATGTCATCTGACGGAAAATTTTACGCAACCGATGTTTTGGATACAGAAAATATTTTGAGACTTATTCAATCTATTCCATCTCCTAAAGCAGAGCCGTTCAAACTTTGGTTGGCGAAAGTCGGCTATGAAAGAATCGAAGAAACAGAGGATCCAGAACTTGCTTTTGAAAGAGCCATGAAAACATATTTGCAAAAAGGATATTCCAAGGAATGGATCAACCAACGATTGAAAAGTATTGAGGTGCGAAAGGAATTAACTGACGAATGGGATAGATGCGGATTAAGGGATAATTCGGAATACGCTATTCTTACGAATGAAATAACGAGGGCATGGGCAGATATGGATATTAAAAACTATAAGAAACTCAAAAACCTAAAAAAAGAAAATTTGCGGGATAATATGACGAATCTAGAATTAGTTTTAAATATGCTGGCAGAAGCTTCTACGACAGAAATTTCCAAAGAGAAAAATCCAAAAAACTTAGCAGAAAATAAAATAGTGGCAAAAAAAGGAGGCAATGTTGCAAAAAAGGCGCGGGAAGAGATAGAAAAAAATACTGGTAAAAAGGTGATTTCTTCACAAAATGCAAAGGAATTGCAAAGGTTCAATCGTAAAAAATTATCATCTTAAAATTTAAAATTATGAAAAAAGAAAATACAACAACGCAAAAAGTAGCTAAAGTAAAAGGTCGTCCCATGCTTCATTGGGTCGGCAAAAAACCGCTCGAAGTAGTGCAAAGCTATCCGGCGCAACTTTGCGAAAGTTTTGGTACAACAAAACCAATTGATACGCCCACCTTTGATGCACTCAATAAAAACTGGAGCAATCTGCTTTTTCATGGCGATAACAAAGAAATCTTATCAACACTTCTCGTCAATGGCTTTCGCGGAAAGATAGATCTCGTTTATATTGATCCGCCTTTTGATAGCGGCGCTGATTATGTGCGAAAAGTTGAATTACGAGGAACAAACAAAAAAGTCGCCGGCGAGGAACAAAATATCATCGAGCAAACGCAATATACCGATATCTGGGCGAATGACAATTATTTGCAGTTTATGTATGAGCGATTGATTTTGCTCCGTGAATTATTGAGCGAACAGGGCAGTATATATCTACATTGCGATTGGCACAAAAGCCATCATCTGCGCTTTTTAATGGATGAAGTTTTTGGTGCGGAAAATTTTAGAAACGAAATTGTTTGGAGTTATTCCGGCTCTGGACAATCCGAAAGTCAATTCAAAAGAAAACATGATGTAATACTGTTTTATTCAAAATCAGACACTAACACATTTAATTGGGATGAAATCAGCCTTGAGCTTACTGATAAACAAAAAGCAAAATTTTCTGGAGTTGAAAAAGATGGACGAAGATATAAAGAATATCAACATAATGGTAAAAGTTATCGTCAATATTTAACCGAGGACAACAAGCTAAAACTAACATCTGTCTGGACGGATATTTATATTATTCAAAGTTGGGAGGAAAAAAGTGATTATCCGACACAAAAACCGGAAGCATTGCTGGAA
This sequence comes from uncultured Candidatus Saccharibacteria bacterium, assembly GCA_964652345.1. GTDB lineage: Bacteria > Patescibacteriota > UBA1384 > CAZZBO01 > CAZZBO01 > CAZZBO01. The sequence continues at coordinate 6,169 of CAZZBO010000031.1, forward strand.
AGAATTATCCAAGCATCATCAAAGCCAAACAATATAATACTTGACTGCTTTGCTGGTAGTGGCACTGCTATGGCAGTCGCTCAAAAACTCGGCAGGCGATGGATTGGCTGCGATCTCAACAAGGGTGCCATTCAAACAGTTTCAAAACGGTTACAGAAAATAATTAAAGAAGAAAAGGACAACAAATATCCGTCCTTTTTTCATTACCGCGTCAATAATTACGATTTTCAAGATGACAGCACTTTGAGACGATTAGTGTTTGAGAAAT
>CAZZBO010000032.1:0-6411 GCA_964652345.1 uncultured Candidatus Saccharibacteria bacterium
CCGCCGAAGCGAGGCGCGAAGCGCCGAGCGAGGCAACTAATCAACTTTGGTGGACTTGGGCGGACTCGAACCGCCTACCTCCGCAATGCGAATGCGGTGTTCTACCAGCTGAACTACAAGCCCATAATAATTTTATTTTAGCAAGTATTGCTTATTGGAGCAATATAGTATATATTTATCTCGAGATAAATATGAAAATATATCAGTTAAATAACACAACCTTTGATTTACTTGTTTCAAAAACCGCTCAATTTTTAAAAGCAGGAGCGATTGTTGTTATTCCTACAGAAACATGTTATGGGATGGCAGTTGATTATAAAAATCTAGATGCTGTAGATAGACTCTTTAAAATAAAACAAAGACCCAAAGATTCAAAGCTAGCTATAGCTGTAAAAGATCTTGATCAAGCCAAACAGATTGCTAATATCGATAATCGTCAAATGAAATGGTTGAATGGGCATCTTCCGAATACTTTCACTGTTATATTCAATGCAAGATCCAATTTTGAATTAAATTATCCTGATGTTGGGATAAGATTTTCAACAAATGCTTTTGTAAGTGAGCTGACAAGCAAATATGGCGCTTTTGCGCTTAGTTCTGCAAATATACATGGTTTACCGGAAACTTATTCCTTAATGGAGATTCAAAATCAATATGCTGGTATGATTTTTCAACCAGATTTATTGATCGATTCGGGAACGCTTTTGCCGGTTTCTCCCTCTAGTTTAATAAATTTTAAAGAGAGAAAACCAAAGATTATTCGACAAGGAACCTTTTTGTTAAATTAAAATTAAGTTATTATAAATTTAAGCCGAAGTGGCGGAATGGCAGACGCGCACGACTCAAAATCGTGTGGGGAAACTCATGTGGGTTCGACTCCCACCTTCGGCACCATTTAACAAAAATCAAAGAGAATTGGTTCGCCTTGCCTATTTTGAGATGGATAGTTTACCTATTCATATAACAGGACTGCGGTCATTGTCATAATCCCCTTGTGGACTAACAATCTGCTCGGGGTTTTTTTTATTGTTTTATAAATTTTTATATAATTAAATCCTATGAAGTTATTAATATTTATACTTTGAATTTAACATTAAGTAGCTGAAGGTAAGTATAGTCCAAAAGCTTCATTTTTATCACGATATGATCGTGTTAAACAATATCAAAATATAAAAATGTTGAAAAACAATATTTGGTTTATCAAGAGAATTTGCGAAATTAACTGATATAGTTAGTAACCCGATTATAAATAAGGAAACTAAGAAACAAAACTTTATGCTTTATACTCTCTAGAAAATTGTGAAAGCTCTTGCGATAAATATTAATGATTTGATAAAATTTTAATATGCAAAATTTAGCGATCGTAATTTGTTGTATTGATCATCGCTTCTGGCCACATACCACGGTGCTTTTAAAGCAAAAATATGGCGAGTTTGATTTAATACAAATGGCTGGTTCATGTAAAAATTTAACTTCACCTTCAAGAGAGGAAGATAAAATAACTATTTTCGAAAATATAAAAACATCAGTACAGCTTCACGGTTCTCAAACAATAATTTTAACTAATCATATAGATTGTGGAGCATATGGTGGAAGTAAAAAATTCAAATCACAAAAAGATGAGATCGAATTCCATAAAATGGAATTAAAGATGGCTGAAAAAATCATTAAAAAAGAATTTCCGCAACTTCTGATTAAAAAAGAATTAGTAACAATAGGAATCAATAAAAAGGTTAAGCTATATTAATTATCCAAAACAGAAATTGTTTTTTTAAATTAATAATTATTTAGGTTTTAGTTAATTTTGAAATTTTAATCAGTGTTAATTAAAATAGGATAAAAAATAATTTTGATTAAATATTATCTTGAGGCAAATTTTATTGTGATCGCAAATTTTTGCGGAAATTATTAAAATGTGATATATATAAATCAATATGAAAAATATAGCTGGATTGACTTTTTTCCTAATAATTTTAGTGGTTGTAAGCGTATTTATTGCTCCTCGAATTTCTGGGTCTAACGATAATAAAAATAACAATCAAACCTTAAAGCAAGATGTTGAATATTTTGATGACAATGCTCCAGTTATGTATTTTTGGCAGGAATACTGTGGTTATTGTCGAGATCAAAAAAAGATATTGCAAGAAATCTCTAACCAAGACAATCTAAAAGTTAAATCTATGGATGTAGGCAATAATCAAGAATTTAAGAAGCAATACAATATAGAAGGAACCCCAACATTTATTGCTCCTGACGGATCGAGATTAGAAGGTTTTCAAAAAAAAGAAGCATTGGTGCAATTTTTACAAAAATATCAAAAATAATTTACTTTGCGCTAAAAGCGCAAGGTATTCCCCAAGGAGGAGAAACTTGTTATTTGTAAGCTTCGCTTCTGGTTTTCTTAAATTCCCGTGTCAAGCCCCGAGGCACAACGAAAGGATAGTAAAATATGTTAGATAATATTGAAAAAATACAGAAAATAGATAAATTCGGGTTACTTGGAAATATTGAAGACATGCCCGATCAGATATCAGCCGGATGGGAGCTTGGTAGTAAATCTACACTTCCCTCTCATTATTATAATATTAAAAATATATTGCTCTGTGGTATGGGAGGAAGTGGAATAAGTTCACTACTGGCAAAGAGTTTAATATCAGATAGCGCAAGAGTTCCGATTGATGTTTGGCAAGATTATAATCTACCGTATTATATCGATACCAGTTCACTGGTAATAGTTACTTCTTTTTCAGGGAACACTGAAGAATCAATTTCTTGTTTAAAAGAAGCTATAGATCGTCAATCTAAAATTATTGTAATATCTACAGGAGGAGAAGCGGGTGCAATATGTAAAAAAATGAAAATTCCATTTGTGGAATTTAGTTATGGCTCGCCTCCTCGAGCGGCATTTGGTTATACTTTTAGTATCTTAATGCAACTCTTAAAAAGATTAAATATGATAGAAATAGAAGATCGTTTGATTGTTCAGGCAGTTAAATATCTAAAAAATTTGGCTACAAAGATTAATATTCAAGCAAATTCAAGTCAAAATATCGCTAAGAGCTACGCAGAACAAATGAATGGTTCAGTACCAATAATTATTGGGTCAGAACATCTTTCAGTGGTATCTTATCGTTGGAGCACACAAATCAATGAAAATGCAAAACAAGCAGCATGGAGTGACACTATCCCTGAAATGAATCACAATCGAGTTTGCGGATTAGATTTTCCTAAAAATATCAAAGAAAATTTAAAATATTACATTTTAAGTTCAAAAAATATCAATGAACGTTTGATTTTGAGGGAATCAATTTTATCCCAATTGTTTGACAGATCCAGATTGAACTATGAAACTATATATTTACAACCATCAACAAATAAAATAATTGAGTCTTTATCCTTTATAATGCTTGGTGATTATATCTCGTTTTATCTGGCAATCTTAAACACAACTGACCCTTCAAGGATTAAAAATATTGAATATTATAAAGAAAAATTACTTCAAGAAGAATAAATTTAATCAAGGAGAGGATATGTCAAAAATTAGCAAAATTATAGCTCGTGAAATAAAAGATTCACGAAATATTTCTACAATAGAAACAAAGGTGATTCTAGACAATGGAGTAGAAAGTATTGCATCTGTGCCGTCTGGTAAATCTACTGGTAAGCATGAAGCTAAAACAGTGGACGTTATGATGGGAATAAATAATATTGATAATATTTTAACAAGTGCTCTAAAGGGAATGGATCCAGAAAAACAAGCTGAACTTGATCAGAAAATGATAGATATAGATGGTACTGCGGACAAGAGCAATCTTGGGGCAAATACTATTTTGAGCGTATCTATGGCAAGTGCCAGAGCATCTGCAAAAAATGCAGATATTCCTCTTTATCAACATTTACGAAATTTATTAAATCCAAATATAGTTGATAATTCTATCCCCTCTCCAATGTTTAATATCATTAATGGCGGTCAACACGCTCACAACAATATTGATTTTCAAGAGTTTATGATTATTCCATCCGGGTTCCCTACTTTTGCGGAAAAATTAGCTGTAGGCGAAAGTATTTTTTATGAACTAAATCAAGTATTAAAAAATCATGAATTATCTACGGTTATTGGCGATGAGGGTGGATATGCTCCAGATTTGGAAACAAATGAAATGGCATTTGGGTTGTTGGAGGAAGCAATCAAAGAAGCGGGATTTGTTCCTGGTGAACAAGTTTTTTTAGGTCTTGATGTAGCTGCTTCTTCCCTTCCCCCTACCTTTGAATTGGACAATCAAATCTATCTTTCAATGATAGATAATTATGCGATAACTTCCATTGAGGATCCCCTTCCAGAAGACGATTGGCATCGTTGGGCTCAATTAAAACTGGAAATAGAAAAGCACAATAATACTGGACGTCAGATTTTAATAGTAGGTGATGATTTGTTTGTTACAAATTTAAAACGTTTAGAACAAGGAATCAATGATTATGTTGCTAATGCTATACTAATTAAGCCAAATCAAGTCGGAACGGTTTCTGAAACAATTGATGTCATCAAGCTCGCTCGTCAAAATGAATATACCGTAGTGATTTCTCACAGAAGTGGAGAAACACAAGATGATTTTATTTCAGATTTAGCATTTGGTACAAATGCAAATTTTCTGAAAGCTGGCGCTCCTAATACCTCTCATTCCGAAAGAATGCGTAAATATCAAAGACTTGTTGAGATAGAACAAGAGATATTAAATAAATGAACCAAGAGCAATTGAATAATCAAGAACAGATTTTTCGGCCTGTTGTCCTTGTAATACTTGATGGTTTTGGTATTGCTCCTAGTTGGGGTGGCAATGCAATCACTCAATCAAGGATGAAAAATTATTTTGAATCTTTAAAACATATGCCACATACTCAAATATCCGCATCTGGAGAATCCGTAGGTCTTCCTGATTCTGAAGAAGGAAATTCTGAAGTAGGACATATCAATATTGGTACGGGTACAGTTCTAGAGCAACATTTAAAAAAAATAAATCGAATTATTGATTCAAATCAATTTTTTCACAACAAAAATATCTTGAACGGTTTTAATTATGCAAAGCAAAAAAACAAAACCGTTCATTTGATGGGTGTTTTTTCACACGGCGGGGTTCATGGTGACATCAATCATCTTTATGCTTTATTAAAGATGGCATCTATAGAAAATGTAAAAGATGTAAAAATACATTTATTTACTGACGGCAGAGACTCCCCTCCTTTTGAAGCGCATCACTATCTAAAAGAACTTGAAAAGCATATTTCACAAGAAGGAATTGGGCAGATCAGCACCATCATTGGCAGATACTATGCTATGGACAGAGATCGTAGATGGGATCGTACTCAAAAAGCATATGAGCTTCTTACACAAGAGATAGGTCGTATCGCTTCTTCGGCAGGATCGGCAATATCAAACGCATATAAAAATGGGCTTTCTGATGAGTTTATAACTCCGACAGTAATAAAACACACTCATACACATTCAATGGTAAAAGATGGAGATGTTGTGATTTTTTACAATTTCAGAAAAGATAGAGCCAGACAACTAACGGATGCTTTTTTAGATCCAAAATTTTCCGGATTTCAAAGAAGCAAAATTTTGCATGATTTATATTTTATTAGTTTCATAGATTATGAAGAAAAGAGTCTCGCAAAATCAGTATTTGAAAATCAAACAATAAACTGGCCATTAGCAAGAGTAATATCTTCTGCGGGAAAAACACAGCTACATATTGCGGAAACTGAAAAATATGCTCATATAACTTATTTTTTTAATGGTGGCAATGAAAAACCTTTTAAGAATGAAGACTGGGTGCTTATACCTTCTCCCAAAGTGTCAACTTACGATATTAAGCCCGAAATGAGTGCGGGAGAAATTACAGCTACCCTTTTGAAAAGAATTCAGGAAGATCGTTACAATTTTATCGTTGTAAATTATGCAAATCCTGATATGGTAGGTCACTCGGGTAATATTGATGCTGTGGTAAAATGTTTGAATTATTTAGACCAAATGATTGGCGAGATTAAAAAATTAATTATAGAAAAAAATGGATTAATGATAATTACATCAGATCATGGAAATTGTGAAGAGATGCTTAATCCTACTACTGGAGAAAAGTCAACAGACCATAACGACAACAAAGTACCATTTATATTAATAGGTTCAGAAAAAATTAGATCAATTAAATTAAGACAAGAAGGCAAATTAGCGGATATTGCTCCAACTATATTAGAACTTATGAAAATCCAAAAACCGACAGAGATGACAGGACAGAGTTTAATTGAAAAAGTATTAAAATGAGGTATAATTTTATCGAGGGCCATTAGCTTAGCTGGTAGAGCGCTTCCATGGCATGGAAGAGGTCAGCGGTTCGAATCCGCTATGGTCCACCA
>CAZZBO010000033.1:0-5867 GCA_964652345.1 uncultured Candidatus Saccharibacteria bacterium
TGATCCGATAGAACTATCAGCATCTAAACTTCCGGAATCAAAATGAGCTTCAAAGCTTGTCGCAGCTTTAGATTTTTGAGGCATAAGGGTAAATACTGTACCAGCAATAATCGCAATTAAATAAATAGCTAAAACAGCATAGTGCGTCTTTCTATGATGCTTATTGTAATGCCAAGAGTGATAATGAGAACTTTTTGCACACAAAAAATGGTGGATTTTATGCAATCCCTTAACCCTCGGCTTACTACAAGCCGAATGTTCACAATGAGGTAATCTATGTTCTTTCAAGTACTCGCCTCCTTTTTGTTTTATTATATCAAAACAAAGCACATAAAATCAAAAATAATTTTTGATTTAGATTTTTACCTTGACACTAGGTCCCATAGACGATGCAAGAGTGATACTTTTAATCTTATACTTCGAAAGTGTAGATTTTATTGCATCATAATTTTGCATAATCTTGTCGTTGTCCCAACTTACCTTTCCTATTCCTAAATGAACGATATTAAAGCTGTCAGCGCGGTATTCGATTTGTCCTGATTCTATTTCAGTTTTGGTTTTTTGGGGATCATCGGTAACTGTACCTACTTTTGGATTTGGCATTTTTCCTTTCGGACCAAGAATTTTGGCAAGTTTACCAAATTTTGGCATATCTTGTGGAGAAGAAATTGCTATATCAAAATTGACTTTGCCAGTCTTGATAATCTCTTGGGCAATATCTTCGTTCAATATGACTACTTTTGGTTTCTTTACCGCTCCGCTTGGTAGTTTTACAACCCCGCGAATGGGTTCAGATGATTTGTCTTTTGAGCCAGTTTTTTTTACTTCAATTTTAAAATGCGCTTCTATCGTAGAATCAAATTTTGTATTAGCGGTCTTCTTTACAAGATCAATCGCTTCTTCTATAGAATACAGTTCATCTTTTGAAATTATTTGAAGTAGATCTAAATAACGCTTTGAACGAGCTTTCTTTATTTTTACTTTTTTATTTTTTTGATCAGTTTTCTTTTCTTCTACTTCGTTTTTAGATGAAACGATATTTTTATTAAGCTCTTTTGCTGTCTGATTGTCCGTAAATACATTTAATTCAGCCGGTAGTGTATCATCTGCATCTGCGCCAACTTCAACGATTTCGGCTTCAAGAGTATTTTCATCAACATTAGTAGCGTCCTGCAAAGATGCTTCTTCGGGCAGTGTCTGATTTGCTTCTTCATCTCGAAGAGAATCAACTTCATCGCTAAGTTGCTCTGTAATTTCAGTCAAATCTCCTGGCTCAACTGTATTTGGATCAATGGATTTATCGATAACTTTTTTTCTTCCCATAATAATTCCTTTCAGAGGTGATAATGTTCCTTTAGGACTCCCTCAATTTAATTACAAACTCAAACATCTTTATTTAATATACAAATTAAAAACTCTAAACAGGTCATAAAACTTTATTTTCTAAACAACAAACTATTTTGATTTTAAATTTAACTATTGTTTAGTATTTTAAAATTTTGTATTTTTGATTTGTGATTCTAACTATCAAAATTAACCGTTTCTTCTTTAAAACCTTCTTCAAGTAAATTTAACACCATATCTGTTATTTTGTCAATCATTTGGGGTAATTTTTCTTTTTGTGCTTTGGAAAAATTATCCAATACATAATCTGCGGTATCAATTTTTGGATCACGACCAATACCAATTTTAATTCTTTTAAAGTTTTCCGTTTTTAAGTGTTCAATTATTGACTTGATCCCATTATGTCCGCCTGAAGAGCCACCCGAACGAAACCGAACAATTCCAAAATCCAAATCCACATCATCTTGCAATACCCATATATTTTCCGAACTTATTTTATAATAATGAGCTAATTTATTTATTTCTTCTCCTGAATTATTCATATAATTCTTTGGTTTGCAAAAAATAATTTTTTGTTCTCTTTTGTCCAATTTACGAATCAAAACATCTAAAACTGTTTGTCCAATATTATGCCTTGTATGGATATATTTATCTCCGGGATTTCCCAATCCGACAATTAATTTCATGGTTTGATTATACATAAAATCGTCTTTATTTCAAAATTATATACTAGTTTAAAGATATAAAAAAGACCCTCCTTTAAGGAGGGTCAACACGACTTAGGCGGGCTCTATCTCTTGGAACACGGGTTCCAAGGATTCGAAAATAGGTCCTTGAAGGGTAAAGTTGACTCTGTTTCGATAAGTCAACCCATCCTTTTGTGACCTGAGGACGATCCTAGTCCCCAAAGAGCCGTAAATCAAGCATTCACACGGCTTGATCTGTTTGGTGTGTTCTCTGCTGGGAGAACACACAATAAAAATCTGCCCGACCCCAGACTCCACAGAAAGCATCTCAGCACAGTCCGGTACCTCCTCTCCTGTCAATTCGATGACATGACAACGCATATCATCGAATTGGAATATCATCCCAGATGGCTTTTCTTCTTTCAACAACTCAAAGTCATTGAGCAAAAAAATTACCACCCCTGCGGGATCCCCAACCTGTCCGTCTTTCACTCTTTTACCTCCCTGTGCAAAAAACCAGACATAATAATTTTAATCCTTTTAGCTAAAATATTCAATAGCTTGTAGAAGTTATATATATTGATAAAAAATTAATTGAAATTATTTTTATAAAAAATTGATTTATTTTTATAGATTTAAAGACCTGGAATATTTAAATTCATATCTTTCATCATATCTTTGGTTTTATCTGCGGCAATGGCTTGAGCTCTTTGCATCCCCTCAGTAAAAGTTCGCAAAAGTTTTGTTTCCAGTTCTTTTTTCAAGCTCAATTCCAGTAAGCTTTCATCAATTGAAATTTCTGTGAGTTTTTGTTCTCCTGTAAATACTAGAGTGACAAGCCCATCGTTTGATTTTACTTCAATCTCTGTCTCTTTTAATTCCTTTTGTACAATTTTTGCTTTCTTTTGCATTTCATAAAGTTTTTTTGCTTGATCAAATGTTCCCATATTTCTCCCTTTAATCTTTTAGTTTAAAATTAAAATATTTTAAATTTTGATGTTATTATATAATTTTGCATTTTGAATTAGTATATCTTATTTTATATTTTTTGCAAAGAAAACCCGCTTCCTCATAAGAAGGAAGCGGGCAGGACATAACAGGCATCCTAATCAGAAGGAGAAGGAGGAATCAGCTAGGGATTGGTTACCCTTGATCGCTGTCGACACTGGTTTCCAAGCGCCGAGCAACGTCTGTATCGCAGAAACTCCGTATCGTTTCACAACGAAATTTCCGCAAAATCTTCCCTAAAAGGTGCAAGCTCATCCAAGCTTCGCAATCGATATTCAAAGTTGTCGTTCGCGAAGATTTCTTCTTCAACTTGTTGACTGTTGGCAAAAGAGATCAACAGAACGATAACCTGTCCTGTTAGCGACTTCTTATACTCATCTTCGTCTCGAAGAAATCGAGCCAAATCTTTCTTGCATTTCCGACAATGAGGAATGTGCTCAAAAATCCTCGCTCTTTGAACACGCGATGGACCCGTTATGCTACGAATCCAGTACCGTTCGCGGCAGATAAGTTTATACAAATCAAATCTCCTTTTAATGTGCTTAAGTACATTAAAATACTCTTATCCAATTTTGGCAAGCTATAAAGTTGGGGATAATTATTTAAGTAAGTTTATGGATAACAAAAATTCGTTTGTTTCTGAAAAAATATTCGCTTTAATAGCCATCTTATATTAGTACGATTGTTTTAAATATATAAAATGCTCTTTACATAACCTAAATATCAAATCCATAAATCAGCAATAATTCAAATTTTTTTAGTTTGATCTTTGATCAACTTTATTCTTTTTTAGTCGCTAATTTCTTTATTTAAATAACTTTCTAAAAAAAGATCTATATCACCATTTAATACCGCATTTGAATTTGATGTTTCGGCTTCTGTTCGATGGTCTTTTACCATTTGATATGGATGAAGCACATAAGATCTGATTTGATTTCCCCATTCTGCTGAAATCACTCCACCTTTTAGTTCGTCTGCCAATTTTTTATTTTCTTTTGCCTGAATAAGTAATAATTTACTTTTTAATACTGACATTGCTGTCATTTTATTTTGGGTTTGAGAACGTTCATTTTGACAAGTAACCACAGTGTTTGTCGGAATATGTGTAATTCTCACCGCTGAATCAGTTGTATTTACACCTTGTCCTCCATGTCCTTGAGCATGGAAAACATCAATCTTTAAATCTTTTTCATCGATTTTAATTTCATCGTTCGGTTTTAATTCGGGTAATACTTCTACCAAAGCAAAACTAGTATGACGCGCCTTATCTGCATCAAAAGGTGACAATCTCACCAACCGATGAACTCCGTTTTCTCCTCTTAACCAGCCATAAGCATATTTTAGTGGTATTCTCAAAGTAACGGATTTGTAACCTGCTTCCTCGCCTTTGGAGCTATCTAAAATTTGCGGTTCGATCTGTTTATTTTGACCCCACCTTTGATACATTCTAAGCAACATCGATGTCCAATCTTGACTTTCCGTGCCCCCTGCTCCAGCGTGAATTGAAATTATTGCGCAATCTTCATCGTATTTTCCCGACAAAAGAGTTTTTAATTCTAGATGCTTGATCTCTTTTTCTGATTGAGCATTTTCAAACTCTTCGATTTCTTTTTGCAATTCACCATATTCCCTTGAAACAGCTTCAGCGTATTCTCGATCAGCCCAAAAATCCGAACTGCTCATTCGCTTTTCAATCTCTTTTATTTTTTCTTGTTTATCATCAATTTTTAAAAGTGATTGCAGATTTTTCTTTTTTTGTTCAATCTCTTCTTTATTCATATAATATCTATTATATCTTATCATTAATTCTACCAATAAGCCATATATTGCATTGTTTATTATACAAACTATAAAATCACATTAGTCCTGTTATCTTGATATTAAAAAATAAATATTAAAATTCAAATATCAAAAAACCCGCATATAAAATGCGGGTTTTTTGCTCACTTATTCTTTAATCTTCCTTAAGAGGATACCGATACAGGTAATTCCCAAGAAAGAAGAAATTTATGAGAGTATCTCAAGAGGAGATACTTTTCTACGGTTACGGATGTAGATTGTGGCTACACCAGTTAAACCGGAGAGAATTGAAGCAATTATAGCTTCACTCGCACCAGTTTTAGGTAAGCTGGTAGGAGTTTTAGCTTCGCTTTTTGGAGCGGGAGCTAAAGTCACTTTTGCGCTACCTGAAGTGCTGGCGCTAGCGCTTGAACTTGCACCTGAACCAGACGCTGAAGCGCCTGAACTGGCAGAAGCAGAAGCGCCGTTTCCAACAACAGCGACGGCTGAACCGCCTGAAGTACTGGATGTAGAGCTTGAGCTAGCGTTGCTTCCACTGTTGGATGAAGCAGAAGCGCTAGCAGAGCTATTTTCGCTAGCTGCAGCGGATCCACTACCACAAGGTTGTGTAGCGCTTACAACAGCGACCGAACTACCACCACTAGTTGAACTAGTTGAACTGGTTGAACCACCACTATTAGGGGTGCTTACAGAACCAGCAGAACTGGTATTTCCGGAAGCGGATGTACCGGAGCTAGACGCACTGTTTTCGCTAGCAGCGGCAGAACCGCCATTTCCACCCACCACAACAACGGACGAACCGCCAGAAGTGCTGGAGGTTGAGCTTGTAGAAGCGGCAACAGATGTGCTGATTCCTAAGCCCAATACGATTGTAATTGCCGAAGCAATTAATTTATTTTTATTCATAAAATTCCTTTCTTTATAACTTGGGGGGACTTCGTCCCCTCCAACACTCTCTTCTTCATCCTTGAAAATAATGACTAGCATTATTTTCTGGATTGAAGAAATAGAGTTGCCCCCCTACTTAAG
>CAZZBO010000034.1:0-719 GCA_964652345.1 uncultured Candidatus Saccharibacteria bacterium
AGGGTTTGGCTGTTCGCCAATTAAAGCGGTACGCGAGCTGGGTTCAGAACGTCGCGAGACAGTTCGGTCCTAATCTGCTGTGGGCGTGGAAGTTTGAGGAGATCTGTCCCTAGTATGAGAAGACCGGGATGGACGAACCTCTGGTCTATCGGTTGTCGTGATCAACGGCAGTGCCGAGTAGCTATGTTCGGAAAGGATAACCGCTGAAAGCATATAAGCGGGAAGCCCACTCCAAGATTAAACTTCATTATGAGACTCCCGGAAGACTACCGGGTTGATAGGCGCTAGGTGTAAGGCGAGCAATCGTTTCAGCCAAGGCGTACTAATTGGTCCATTAGATTTACTTCTGATTGAGAACTGAATTTGCAGTTTGAAACAAATTTTAGTATTTTAAAAGTATGATGAAAGATATAAAAAAATTAGTTGAAACAAGCATTGGGTTATTTACCTTTGGCGTAATTTCAATAGTTTTAGGTTTTAGTCTTTCAAGTAAATATTCTGCAGAAAATGTGAATGTAGCAGATAGAGTTAATCCGCAATACGGTTTTGTAGGATTTGGAGCTTTGCTAATACTGATAAGTATAGTTCTTCTAATTATTGTAATGGATAATTTACAGAAAAAAACTAGAAAAACTAGCAAGCACGATAAATAAATTTTATTATACTGACGCTTTGAGCAAGCGACCATGCGTCGCTCCTCATACTTCAATTGAATACCT
>CAZZBO010000034.1:819-5752 GCA_964652345.1 uncultured Candidatus Saccharibacteria bacterium
AAAAAGAAAGTATATTTAAAAATTAGTTTATACTTAGAAAGCTGACGCTTTGAGCAAGCGACCATGCGTCGCTCCTCATACTTCAATTGAATACCTCCGCCAGTTGGCGGAAGGATATCAAATGAAGAGGAGGAAAGGACACACCGATAAAAATAGTCGGCCAACATAAGTTTGAAAAAGAAAGTATATTTAAAAATTAGTTTATACTTAGAAAGCTGACGCTTTGAGCGAGATGGCCACACCTCTTCCCATTCCGAACAGAGTCGTTAAGCATCTCAGCGTCGATGATACTTGGACCGCAAGGTTCTGGGAAAGTAGATCGGCGTCGGCTTTCTGAGTACAAACACTAGCAAAATATTTCATATTTTGTCGTTAAGCATCCTCCACTCAATTGATGGTTCTCCGCCAATTGGCGGAAACATTCTAATTGAATAGGAGAAAGACACAAATCCGATTGTGTCTTTTGTCGATGATACTTGGACCGCAAGGTTCTGGGAAAGTAGATCAGCGTCGGCTTTCTGAGTACAAGCTTTGGAAAATATTGACATCAATATTTTAATAAAGTACCCTTTAATAAAAGGAGAGGATCATGAATAAAAAAAGATTATTATCGCATCTTTCAAGAAGAGAAACTAATCTGTTGATTGGTTTTTTTGTTTTTATTATTATTATTTTAATTGGTTCTATTATTGCCAAAAATACTTTTTTTAAAGCAGGTACGGTTTTTGACGATAATTTTGCATTGCTACATCTTGCGGTAAATGAAAAATTATATTCATCGGACGGAGCAGTGAATATTACATTGACAAACAATACATCAGAGACAAAGACAATCTCTAGTCCAGCATTAGAAATTCAAAATTCCAGTGATATGGCAATAGCAAAAGTTGACAATAGCGAAATTACATTGCCATCACAATTTAGTGGAAAACAGTGGAATTTTATAAGTTTTCCTGCTCTGGGAAAAGTTGAGACTGAAAAATTACTACTAAAATCAAATTACGATCCTGAAGCAAGGGTTTTTTATTGGGATCCCAGCAGAAGAAGTTATGAATATTATGATGGTAGTGGAAAATTACCATATATTGAATCTGGAAAAGGATATTGGATCAGCCAAGACGAGAATAATGTCATCAAAGATATTAATTATAAATCTAATTCTGAACAAAGTTATCAGATTCAAACAAGTAAAGGATGGAATTCACTCGGAAATCCTTTTACGAAAAATTTAGATTTAAAAACACAAACAGTAAAAATTAATAAAGATAATGAAATTACACTTGTGCAAGCGGCAGATCAAGGATTGATACAGGAGACTATTTATTTTTATGACTCAGAATTACAAAGCTATAAAACAATCGATTTATCAGATAGCGAATCATCTTATTTGCCAAAATTTAGCGCTTTTTGGGTTTATGTTAAATCTGATCAAGTAACATCGCTCAAATTTGATCGCGGTTACACGATTGATAATGGAGAGATCGTTCTTGAACCTGGAGAAAGTTGGACATGGCAATGGAGACAGACTGTAGACGATCCTGAAATGAATCCAATAGGGCTCTATAAAGCAAAACTTTTAGGTGGAACTGAAGACTGGATGTCGAATGAACCCGACTTTTATTTAACTGATTCTGTAGAGCATTTAGAGGATGATAATTCCGGTATGTTTGGGGATTTGTTAAATACTCTTGTGGCTGAAGATTTAAAGCAAAATATCGGTGAATTAATTTCGGATAACCCTGAAAAAGTATCGATGGACAAGAATGATAAAATCATCCAATTTGTGACAAATTGTCTAATTGACAGGGCGCATGCTGAAGAAAGTTTTATATTTAAAAATATGGTTTGTGGCAAAATTAAAGAGCTATTTTCAAAAGAGTTAAAATTCGATGATCTTAGTCCTGTTGCTAAGTCAGCAATTGAAGAATCGTTAAATGTTTCACTTGGAAAAGAGGCCTGCTTAAAAAAATTAAGCGGAAAAATATCCTATACTGCAAAAGCATATATGGTTTCGACTAAAAGTGCAGGAAAAGTAGGCGTGGTATTTAAAGTTTCTGCAAAAGGATATATTGATAAAATTTTCGCTTCATCGGGGGGGAGTCCTTGTAAAATTTTCAATAAACCTCCCAGAATTGATGTAAACACAAATATGTATTACTACACTGAAGTAGGATTAAACAAAAAGGTCAGCAATGAAAAACTACTAAACAGCGCCGATTATACTAAAATAATACAAAATAACAGTGCTGAAGCTAGTTGTAATAGTGCTTCGAAGTTAGTAAATCTTGAATTTGATATCGATGAAAGAAAATGTTGCAGTCTTCCTTCGAGTAGTCCAAAATAACTTATAAGTATAGACAGAGTTCGTATTGTTCTATAAACTAAAAAAGTGAATATAAAGAGTATTTTTTCAATAGAAAATTTATTAATATTTGTAATAATTATTTTTTCTCTTTTGCGGATTTATTATTTTTATCTTCCGACAGATAAAATTTTTGATGAGGTTTATTTTCCGGTAATGGCCAACGAGCTCCTCACCAAAGGAACTTTTTACGATGTTCATCCACCAACTGGAAAATTGATAATAGCTCTTTGTGAAATGATATTCGGTAACACTCCTTTCGCGTGGAGATTCACACAGGTGGTCTGCGGAATTTTATTGATATACATAGTATATTTATTTGTTAAAGAATTTTTTCAAGATAAACTGATGGGGCTTATATGCGCAGTACTTTTTGCCATTGACGGACTTTTTATTGTTTATTCAAGAGTTGGACTGATAGATATATTTATGGTTTTGTTTGGATTTATTGCCTTATATTACATTGCAAGATTTAAGAATCATCCAAAAATCACATATTATCTTTATTTGTCAGGTTTATTTTTAGGGTTAACCATTTCTGTAAAATGGATTGGATTGGGGTTTTATTTAATAATTTTTACCTTAGCTACTTATCAAATATTTTCGAAAAAACCTAATTTAAAACAAATTTTACATATTTTTTTATCACTTGTTTTTGTACCACTTCTAATCTATGTGATTTCATTTATTCCACTTTATAAATTGGATTTATTTGCTGAAATTATTAAATGGCATTTTCAAGTTTGGCATTATCATATTGATTTAAGCGATCCTCATATTTATGGATCAAAATGGTGGAGTTGGCCATTAATGATACGACCAATATGGTTTTACTACGATGAAAGTCATAAGATTGTCAAAGGCATCATTGCGCTTGCAAATCCACTTTTGCTCTGGAGTTCGACGATTGCACTGCTTGTCGGGTTAGGATTCTTAGTTATTAATATTTTTAATGTTGTCTCAAAAAAAGTAAAAAAAATAAATTTAGAACTATGGTTTTTATTATTAAGCTGGCTAATTTTTTATTTACCTTGGGCATTTATATCAAGAGTAATTTTCTTTTATCATTATATGTTAGCTTATAGTTTTGCTCTTATATTGTTGGGTTACTGGCTCAATTTTATTCATAAGAAAAATAAACTGATTTTTTATTTCTTAATTAGTTTGTTTATAGCTGTTTCAGTTATTTATATCCCGTTATGGATCGCTTATCCTGTAAATGAAAATTATTATAGTTCTTTGATGTTGTTTAAAAAATGGATATAAAGATAGTGTATAATGAACAAAAGAAAGGAAAAATATGTTTGAACAATTGGATCAAAATAAAAAATCAAAACCTATCGTATGGATAATAATTACTGTTATACTGGTTTTAATCGTAGGAACTTTAAGTTATTGGTTTAGCAATAGACAAGCAAAAAAAGAGTTAGACGAATTAATTTCTCAAAAAAATACCTTACAAGAAGAATTAGATAAATTGAAAGCTAGCCCATCCTCTTCTCCTTCGATCAGTCCTTCTATTTCTCCATCTGCGACTGTATCTCCAACGATCTATAAAAATTCAAAGTATGGATTTGAGCTGACTCTGCCTTCTTCTTGGAAAAACTACGCAGTAGGTGAAAAAAATCAATCTACATATGGATATATTTATTATTTTGGGCTTCCTTTTACAGATAGTAACTGGCAACAAGAAGAAGATATGCCTGCTGGTTCGGCGTCACTCTTTGCTTTATCTGTATTTACTTTAGAACAATGGGATAAAGTACAAGCTGAAGGAGGGCCATTTCCAACAGTAATAAAAACAACAGATAAGTATGTATATACTTGGAGCGTGGGACAGGCATATCCTTTGGAATTGGGCAAGTATCGTGACGATCCTGAAACAATTATTTCGAGTTTTAAATTGAGCAATTGATATAAAAATTAATTTTGTTGGATCAACTAATGTAATTAGCTATGAAAAGAAAATATTCAAAAGAGGATCAAAACTTATCATATCGTAAGCGAAGCTACCGTTGATGTGGTAGTTCCTATGTTTGAATATGAACGGGAAGTGAATAACAAACGATTTAATGCAATCGATAAACGTTTTGATGCTATGGACAAACGTTTTGATGCTATGGATAAACGTTTTGATAAATTTGAAGAATCAGTAAAATATGAAATTCAAAGATTGGATAAAATAATTGACAAAGTTGCATTTAAATTAGATCGGATTGAGAGAATGTTAACAGAAGATATTGTTGCCACTAATCGTGAAATAGATAAACTAAAAGCAAAAATTCATCATTTGGAGGGAGAATTAAACAAGCTAAAAGAAAAATGTGTTTAGATGAAGAGCAATATGAAGAAAATATTTAATATTATCATTGTAATCTTTATTGCATTGCTAGCTGGAGCGGGAGCATATTATTATGTTGACGAACAGGCAAGACTTGATAAAGAAGATTTAAACAAACAAATCACAGATCTAAACAAACAACTCTCTGACCTAAAAGCATCCCCTTCTTCCAGTCCTTCTGTTTCAACAACTGCTGACCCAACAGCTAACTGGAAGACTTATACAAATAC
>CAZZBO010000035.1:0-3619 GCA_964652345.1 uncultured Candidatus Saccharibacteria bacterium
TGGTCGGGGAGACAGGATTTGAACCTGCGACCTCATCGTCCCAAACGACGCGCGCTACCAAACTGCGCCACTCCCCGTTATTACTTGGAGGGACATTATCCCTTCCAATATCCTGTTAGCAAGCTAACAGGTATTACCTCCCTACCCAAGGATCGCAAGCAAAGCTTGCTCCCTTAGAAAATGAAATTGCAAATTATTAACTCTTTTTTTAAATGATAATTAGTATCTTTGTTAATTTAAGAACATCGCCACTCCCCGAGAACTTATTATAGTATATCTTAACTTCATTTATTTCACAATATTTTGTAATTTGATTGACGGTTTGAAGCGACATTGTTATAATAGAATACAGTTTATTTTAAAATTTTCCATGAAAGGATATTATGAACAATTTAATATTATTTATACCTCTGGCAGGAATCGTCGGAGTAGTTTTAGGTTATTTAATTCGCCAAAATCTGCTCTCAAAAAGTGTAAAAAAACAGGAGTCAAAAGCTAAAGAGCTGATACTATCAGCCAAAGACGAAGCTTTAAAACTAAAAGAAGAAGCAAAAAAAGAAGATAATAAACGACAAAAATATCTTCAAGAAATTGAAACTAATTTGCGTAGGAGAGAAGAAACTCTAGATCGTAGAGCAGAAATCCTTGATAAAGACAAATCAGAATTTGATAAATCTCAAAAAGAAATCGAGACAATCAAACAAGATATTAAAAAATCAAGATCTCAACAGCTTGAGATATTAGAAAAACTTGCAAAATTAAAAAAAGACGAAGCAAAAGAACTATTACTAAAACAAGTTGAAAAAGAATACAAAGATGATATTATTTCTAAAATCCGAAAGAGCAGACAAGAAGCAAAAGAAGAAGCGGACGTAGAGGGACAAAAAATTCTAGCTACAGTTATTCAAAGAATTGCTAGCGAACAAACAGCAGAATTAACTGTAAGTCCGGTTCAATTGCCAAATGAAGAAATGAAAGGAAGAATTATCGGAAAAGAAGGTCGCAATATTCAAGTTTTCGAAAAAGCAACCGGAGTTGATATAATTATAGACGAAACCCCAGATGCTGTAGTGTTGTCTTGTTTTGATCCAGTCCGTCGCTATATTGCAAAAGTAGCGCTAGAAAACCTATTATCAGACGGGAGAATTCATCCAACTCGCATTGAAGAATGTGTAAAAAAAGCAGAAAACGACATTAATAAATTAATAAAAGAAGCTGGAGAACAAGCGGCTTATGATGCAGGAGTACCCGGTCTTAATCCCGATTTGCTCAAAATACTGGGAAGGTTAAAATTTCGAACAAGCTATGGACAAAATATGCTCACACACTCGCTTGAAGTTACAAAGATAGCGGAAATGCTCGCGCAAGAATTAAATGCAGATGTAAACATTGTTAAAAAAGCAGCTCTATTGCACGATATTGGAAAAGCGTTAACTCATGAAATTGAAGGAACTCATTTGCAATTGTCAGTTGACATAGCAAAAAAATACGGAATGAGCCAAGCAGTAATACATGCTATTGAAGCTCATCATGACGATGTTGAAGCAAGGACAGTTGAAGCAATTGTAGTAAAAGCGGCAGATGCAATTTCTGGATCAAGACCAGGCGCAAGAAGAGAGACATTGGAATCTTATGTAAAAAGATTGACAGAGCTTGAAAACATCGCTAACTCTTTCAAGGGAGTTGATAAATCTTTTGCAATTCAAGCTGGAAGAGAAGTAAGAATTTTAGTTCGCCCTGAAGAAATTGGAGATCTCGAAGCGATTAAATTGGCAAAAGATATAGCTAAAAAAATCGAACAGGATATGCAGTATCCCGGAATGATAAAGGTGAATGTTATTAGAGAAACAAGAGCAACAGAATTTGCAAAATAAGCTACTCCGCACTAAAAGCACGAGTATTCCCCAAAAAGGGGAAAAGCTTGTTTACCCCTACGCATCGGGGCTTTCTAATATCCCCGTGTCAAGCACGGGGCATTACGAAAGGATAATAAATTTATAGTGATTTATGGAGGCATTATGTCAACAAAAACCAAAAAAGAAGAAATAAAAAAATTATTTAAAAAATATGCTGACATATCTATCAATGGTTCACGAGACTGGGATATAAAAGTTTATGATGACAAAGTATACGATTATGTATTGACGGGAGATACACTTCTTTTAGGAGAAGCTTATATGAATAAAAAATGGGACTGCGATCAAATCGATGTAATGATAGACAAACTTTTAACATCTCATCTAGTTGAAAAAGTTGAAAAAAATTGGCGTATTGTATCTTATTATCTAAATGCAAAATTATTTAATCTATCTGGAAAAGGTCGCGCTTTTATAATTGGAAAAAAACATTACGATCTTGGAAATGATTTATACAAAACAATGCTAGATAAAAGGATGGTATATACTTGTGGCTATTGGAGCAAACCAGACCAAAAAGCAAAAAACTTAGATGAAGCTCAAGAACATAAACTAGATCTCATATGCAAAAAAATTAATTTAAAACCTGGCCAAAAAATTCTAGATATTGGTGGTGGTTGGGGATCTTTCGCTAAGTATGCAGCAGAAAAATATAAAGCAAAGGTTGTAAATATATCTGTTTCAAAAGAACAGATAGCTTTGGCAGATGAATTATGCAAGGGTCTTTCCGTAGAAAATAGATTACAGGATTATAGAGATATAAACGAAAAATTCGACCATATTGTATCTCTTGGAATGATTGAACATGTAGGAGTAAAGAATTATCGCAAATATTTTGAAGTAGTAGCCAAAAACTTAAAAGACAATGGTTTATTTTTACTCCACACGATTGGAGGTAAAATCACAACTATCGCAAGTGATCCCTGGATAGCCAAATATATTTTTCCCAACTCTATGATCCCTTCATTAAATCAACTAGCAATAGCAATGGAAAAATTATTTATCGTTGAAGATTTACATAATTTTGGAGTAGATTACGATAAAACACTAATGGAGTGGTATAAAAACTTTGAAAAAGCATGGCCAAAATTATTACAGTCTAAAAAATATGACGAAAAGTTTTATAGAATGTGGCGGCTTTATCTTCTAAGTTGCGCCGCTGGATTTCGCGCAAGACAAACTCAACTTTGGCAAATCGTGTTATCTAAGGATGGCGTAAGATCTGGTTACAAATCAATACGATAATATTCTCTTTATGGTAATAAATGTGTTATTATTTAATGGCTAAGTCTTTAAATATTTAACAAAATATGCTAAAATTATATGGTTAAGCGAGCATAGATTCCATTTAGCTGTTGTTATACTCTGGCTTCGAAGGACAAAAAAACAAAAATCATCAATATATTTGTCCAACGTAGCTTGTGTAAAACACAAGAGAAGTTAAGCGGGTATCGTATAGTGGCTATTATGCCACCCTTCCAAGGTGGAGACACGGGTTCGACTCCCGTTACCCGCTCCATAAGCCCTGGTAGCTCAGCGGATAGAGCAGTAGGTTTCTAACCTATTGGTCGGGGGTTCGATTCCCTCCCGGGGCGCCAAATGGAAAAATCGAACCCTGGGTTCTACCTTCACTTGCTCGTCAATCTAACGATTGATCAGCAAATTGAAGGCGAGAGATAGACTCTCGTTCCCGGGGCGCCAAA
>CAZZBO010000036.1:0-3523 GCA_964652345.1 uncultured Candidatus Saccharibacteria bacterium
ATAGTTATGAGAAGCGTTCTCCGATTCGGAGCGCTTTGAAACAACCTTCGTCAGTTGGCGAATGAGCAAAGCTTTGAGAAATCAATCAGCTGACTGACATGGATTATTGTAGGAAGAAAAAAAATTATGAAAATTTTATTTATTGGAGACATTGTAGGACGGCATGCAAGAAAAGTTACTATAGAAAAAATTCAAAAATTAAAGCAAGAGCATAATTTTGATTTTATTATTGCCAATGGAGAAAATGCTTCAAATGGATCCGGTATCACAACAAAAGCTTATGATCAGTTAATAGGGGACGGTGTCGATTGTCTGACGTCGGGGAATCATATTTTTAGAAATCAAGATATTTTTAATGAGCTTGATAATCCAAACACAAAAATTTTGCGTCCTGACAATTATCCAGATCTTTGTCCTGGAAAAGGATATACTCTTCTTTCAAAAGAAGATTCAAAACTGCTCGTTGTCAATCTTATGGGACGTGTTTTTATGAAAGAATTTATTGCTGATCCTTTTGTTAGAATAGAAGAAATATTAAAAAAGTTTAAAGATATTAAACATATATTTTTAGACTTTC
This sequence comes from uncultured Candidatus Saccharibacteria bacterium, assembly GCA_964652345.1. Classification (GTDB taxonomy): domain Bacteria; phylum Patescibacteriota; class UBA1384; order CAZZBO01; family CAZZBO01; genus CAZZBO01. Next base: position 578 of record CAZZBO010000036.1, read on the forward strand.
ATGCTGACGCAACTAGCGAGAAAGCAATAATGGGGTATTTTCTTGATGGAAGAATTAGCGTGCTTGTTGGAACACATACACATATCCAAACGGCGGATGAAAGGATCCTCCCTCACGGAACTGGGTTTATAACCGATGTTGGAATGGTTGGAGCTTTGGAGTCTTCTCTTGGTATTAGTTTTGAAGATGTTCTAGTAAAAGAAAGGACTCAAATGCCGATAGTTCACTCTGTAGCGGAGGGACAAGTTATTTTTAATGCTGTAATAATCCAGCTTGATCAAGACGGTAAATGTCAAAAAATCCAAAGGATCAGAGAATTAGAATAAAGACAACCCCACCATTTGTTTGGCGGGGTTTGTAAAAGTTTCAAATATTTGAGAAAAAGTTAAAACATATTTGAGCTGACAGTCTTTGGGGGAGTTCATAGGCAAAGCAAAGCAAAGCCGACATATCTCGTTTGCTGTCATTAGAAAGTTTTCCGCAGGTTCGCAAATAATTAAAAATTTCTGCAAAGGAAAGCTTGTGTAAAACTATGTCACCAAGAGCATCTTGAGAAAGGAGCTGATTTCGGCATGATGAGTTTTCACAAGTTGTAAATCTTGGATCAATCGAAATTCTGTGTTCGTAGCTTGATGTTCTCACAGAATAGTATCTAACGGGTCTGATCCTACAGTAACGGCATAGAGCTGTTGGCTCAACAGTTTCCGCTTTGTCGATCAGCCATCGAAGATGCATATGCATTCGATTGGTCGGTTTTACTCCTTTTGCTTTATTTTCACATTTGCGAAACCACCAGTGAAGAAATTGGGGATCTTTGAACATTAAAAGATCCAGAGATTCATCTTTGTGCTTCCCCGATCTGAACCTAACGGGGGATGTAGGAGTGTACGAAGTTTCAGCCAATGTTAGTTCCTTTCATCTTTGATTGGCGAATTAACCGCTAGTCTACGAATAACTTAAACCAATTTGACAAAAGGTCTAAGTTTTCTTTGTATTTCAATCTTTCCCATAGAATATTGGTTTTTGAATCAAGGGCAAGCTCCAACGCGTGTGCAAAAGCAATCTTATCAGCTCTTCCATGAACTTTAATGATAGGATTGTGAAATCCAATTACATATCCACCTGATCGATTTCTCCAATCGAGATCATCTAGCATCAACCTTGCTAAACTCTTATAGATCAATGCAGGAAAGGCATGACATAGGCTTTTTGCGGAAAAATGTCTCACTTTGTTGGCGACTAGTTCCATGGTTGCTTCAGATGCCTTGAGACAAATATTTCCATGGATTCCAAGCGACAGTAAAACGTCAATATTTTCCGGGCTGATATTAGTCAGTTCTACATTTCCGACAAAAACATCTTGCGTAAAAATTTGCGATAAAATATTACGATAATGTTCAAGATCGCCACCTTTACCTTCTTCTTTGCCTATGTTGAGTAATCCAATTCTTGGTGATCTGTTGAATATAACCTCACCAAGACATCTACCTGCATAAGCAACCCAGATGATTTGCTTTGTCGAATTTTCAGTGCTTCCTCCAAGATCTCCAAACCAAAATTCACCGTTAATCTTTGGGTAGCATCCAAATATTATGGGTTGAATTCTGGCTATCCTACTTAAGTGCATTGATTCACGACCAATCTTTTTTGAGTCCGAAGCTGAAATCAATTTTCCGTTATTTTGTTTGACGTAATCAATCGCTTCTTTCAGGGCATCGGTAGTAAGAATCGTTTTTGAAAATAATCCCGGTAGTTTTTGTCGGGCATATATATCATTATCGGTAAAAGCGACCAATAAACACTTTGGGTTTGTTTGACAAAAAGAAAAAAGCCCCTCAAAACGGCTTTGTTGTTTTTCCGGATCTCCTCCGGATAAATCTACCACCAGCATCGTAAATTTCTCCTTTAATGAACAAATCTAAATAAATTCTACAAAAAAAGGATATTAGATGCAAGGGTGTGAAATTATTTAATTCTTATAAGTTCTAGTTCTAGGATGATGTATCCTATGCCCATAACCAATAGACCGCTTATAGCTTTGAAGCCGGGAAATGTAATAATAGAATTATATCCTACGGCTAGATTATAAATCCAGACAACTGTTCCTATTGAAAAGACAAGCGCTCCTAAAATTATGAACATCAAAGCTACTCCGGTAAATAGCTTTTCTTTGTAATATTTATGCATTTTCCTCCTTTTTTCTATTATACATCTTGTCAATATTTTTATGCAAATTATACATTTTGACAAAATATTAAAGTAATATATACTATTTTTAGTTCGATAGGAGGATTTGTACATGAATTTGACTTTTCCGTTTATGACAGTAATTGGTGCCGTATCGTTGACGGTGAACTAATCATGAATGTTAGTATGCGAAGCAATGATGCTTTCAAGGCGACATTTATGAACATGTATGCCTTTACTGCTCTCCAAACTGAGCTTGCCCGAGAGATTTCACAAAGGACGGGTTCCGAGATCGGCGTTGGGCAGTATATGCACTTTGTCGATTCATTCCACATCTATGGTTCTTATTTTGATGAGTTTAAGGGTTTTCTTGAGTCTTTGAAAAAGAGATCGTTTGAAGAGAGAACTTTTTACACAGAAGATGTGCAATGGATTATCGATGAAGCAAGGCAAAATATCGAATCCTCTCTGGAAACAGAGAAGAGAACGGGTAGAAAGGGTCTCTAGTAATGTTTCGACTCCTCTGATTCAGAGGAGTCTTTGTTATAGATTTTTAATTCATTTACAGATATAATATCAATATCGAGTATTTGTGCATCCGCTAGTTGGCGGATGGTAGCGCGCAGTGATGTATTTTGCAAAGATCATAGGTAAGTTTTGATAATTAAAATAAATATATTATCGGGGATTAGCGCAGTTTGGTAGCGCGCATCGTTCGGGACGATGAGGTCGGCGGTTCAAGTCCGCCATCCCCGACCA
>CAZZBO010000037.1:0-3512 GCA_964652345.1 uncultured Candidatus Saccharibacteria bacterium
AAAAAATATAGATGCAGAAAGGTGTCTTTGGCAAAAAATTTTTTTACAAAATCTCGCCATTCAAAAGCATCGCTGGAACTGCCAGATTTAATATCACTCAATATAAGCAAAGTTTTGTTCTTTTGATATTCTGAACCTTTATTTTTTGTTCTAAAAACATGCTCAAGTATATAGTCATTCATGCTTTGATTGTCATTTCTTTTTAGATAATGACCTGGCATATAAACCTGTTCTACACTTTCGTAATAATTTATCTTGTTATCATTACCAATAGAAGCAACTGCTCCGTCATCAGATATTTGTGGCTCGGTTGTAAAAACCCAATTTTTATCTGGCTCTAAAATGCTCCTTAGTGTCGAAAGAATACATAATCCAAAAACTTCTCTTAATGAAAGATTATATTTTTCTAACTTATCTGATTTTTGTAATACATTTGTTCCCGAAGACAAAACTAATGGAAATATTTCTTTTGATGTCTGCTGTGGAACAAATGCCGATGTCTTTATATTCATAAATTATTTAGATTCAATCACCTTTATTTCTTCGGCTGTAAGTCCATAAAGTTTATAAATTGCCTCGTCAATTTCTCGGTCAAGTTTTTCAATTTCATTTTTCAACAAATGCCATTTATCTGTATTTTGTGAAGTTTTATTAAATTCAGCCGTTTTTACCATGAGCTTATCAACTGCCACGGCAATTTTTTCTTGTTCTTTTTCTTCGGCTTTAAATAGGGGAATTTCCATTAACGGCTCTTTGTCAATCTGTAATTGCTCACCTTGCTTTTTCCCTTTATGTTTTAGCCAAAAATAGATTAGTTTAGAATTTAATAACGCAGTTAGGTATTTTAGATTGATTTTTTCGGGTTTCAACACAAGAAAAGCACGGGTAACATAGCAAGGAAAATCAACATAAGTAAAAGCTGGATACATCGTTTTCCGTAAAAGAAAAATGGCTTGACCTTTAAAAAATCTTTCTTCTCTCGGACGATGTAAACCATAGGGTGCAAAGGCAGAAGTGAGAATCTTTTTAAAGCGATCTATATGATTTTTTAAATTCGGAAATTCACTAATATGTTCTCTGAAGTATTTGTCTGCATAAATAATTTTGTATTCACTTTTTTGATTGCTTAAATATCGGTTGATTTGTGAAGTCGTAAAATATGGCTTCAAGTATTCAATTTCTTTGTTATTAAATTTCATTTCATCCGCAACAGAATTTTTCAAAACAAGAACGCCATCACCTTTTTTAATAGTTTCGTCGTCTAATTTCGATAGGTGTTTGTCTGTAATAAAATCTTGTAAAACATCAATGCCGTTTCCAATATCATTTTTGGATAATTTAAAATTACCCGTGTTCGCGACTTTATCCAAAATCTCTGAAACAATATCATTTGAAAAACTGATTGATTTATTGCCAATATCGGAGGGCTTTATCGTCGCATCAAAAATATTTGAGTTTTCAATTTGATGATTAAGACCAGAGGATAAAAGTTTCGCAATCTCATCACTACTTGTGTTTCTATCCGTAATTTTTGCGTATTTTAATTTATATGATTTTCTTGGTTTCTTTTTCTGAAAAACAAAAATCATCGTTTGAATGCTTGCGTCCTTGAAAACTTTAAAATCATTGAAATCAATAAATTTTATAATTTCGCCACTATTCAATATTTTTGAACGGAATAAGCTTGCACCAGCACTTCCTACCCAACTTGAAGGCGCAATAAAACTAAAATATCCTCCGTCTTTAAGTAAATCAATCGCACGACAAGCAAAAAGAGTCCAAATGTCCATTTTCCCTTGGTAATATGGACTATCATGCAATCCGTCAAATGCAAGTCGGTTCGTATCTTCTTTAATATACGGCGGGTTTCCAATAATCACATCAAAACCACCCTGTTCGATAACTTCTTTAAATTCACTTTGAAAATCAAAAGATTTAAGATTTTCGTTTTCTTTTTCAATCAAAGAATTTCCAACCCGCAAATTATGTTGTAAAGTTGGTAGTTTTGTTTTTTGAGATAAAACTTTTAATAAAAGATTGAGCTGGGCTATTTCCACCGCCTGTGCGTCAAGGTCAACACCAAAAATATTTTCTTTCAAAATATCAAACTTAGCGAAAAGCGATGTTTGCGGATTTTGCTTTGTCAAAGTGTCCAAAATTTTATCGTAAGCGGCGTTTAAGAAAGAACCTGAACCACAAGCAGGATCAAGGACTTTGATTTTCGCCAATTCTTTCGGCTTTGTCTTTTTCAAAACCTCGCCTAAAGTTTCGTTTACAATAAATTCAACGATATATTTGGGCGTGTAATAAATACCTTGTGATTTTCTTTTTGATTTTGTTTTATCTTCGCCTTTGCGAACCTGAACAAAACTTAAATACTGCTCATAAATTCCACCTAAAACATCAGCGGAAATTATAGAAAAATCATAGCGATAGCCGTCTTTTGTTTCGTATAATCCTTTTATTACTTCGCCGATAGTTTTGTCGCTCACTTTCCATTCTTCGCAATAATGAGGCGCGAAAAGTTTTGAATTGAATCCGTCATCGAAATCGCGAAAAACTTTTACCAACTGCTTATATTGGTCAGATTTTCCGCTTCGTAAAATTCCAATTAAAATGTTCGGCTCAATTTTTCTATCTTCGGCGGTGCGAATAAAAATAAGGCGGTCAAGTATTCTCTGTACTCCTTCGTCCAATTCTTCATCAGTCAAATTATTTTGCTTTTTGAAATCCTTCGTAAGCGAAATACGCCAAGACATTAAATCTTCAAAAAGTTTTTCACCAACTTGTTTTCTTTGTGTGAGTTTGCCCCATTTTTGAGCTTCCTTGTCCAAAAGTTTTTGCTCAAAACTTTCTTTTGATAAAAGCCAAAGCTGGTCAAAGCGGTTTATAAAATCTCGGCAATTAAGCTCGATAAAAAGATTTTGCGAAACACTTTTTGGCGGAATTTCAGCATTGAAAATTTTAATACTCTCAAAATCCGTTAAAACTGCCCAAGTAACATTTTTGTTCCAACTGTAATTGATTGCCTGTTCCGCCCATTTCCATTCGTCCAGATCAACTTTCATCGCCTTTGCTTCTAAAAAGAAAACGGGGATATTTCCAAAACGAAAAGCCAAATCAACCCTACCGCCTGAAACATTTTCTTCGGTGGTAACTTCGTTGTCAGTCGTGAGATTTCTCATATCCCAACCGAGAAATTCAAAAAGAGGCTCAATAAATTCGTTTCTGCTTTGAGCTTCGTTGTAGGATTTTATTTTTCCCTCAGATAAAACTCTTTGATATTTCTCAACGAGTTTCTGAATTTGTTGTTTGGCTTCTTCTTTAGTCATATTTCTATTTGATTAAATCATCAACACCAACTTCAAGCGCCTTAGCGATCTTGGTTAGCGTTTCAATGGTCGGGTTTGTATTAACGCCATTTTCAACCTTAACAATGGTGTTAAGTGATAAATCGGCAAGGCGAGCAATCTTTTCGAGAGATAGCCCTTTTTTAGCCCGTAGTTTCTTTA
>CAZZBO010000038.1:0-3419 GCA_964652345.1 uncultured Candidatus Saccharibacteria bacterium
GCACCAGCGAAGAAAAAACTTACGAAGTACTTTTTTTAAGCCCATTTCGCCAGTTGGCGAATGAGCGAAGCGAAATTCAAGGATTATGAAAGTAGGAAGAAAAAACTTACGAAGTAATTTTTTAGAGACAACTTTAATTTCGCTGTCAGTATTATATGATAGAATATATTGAAAATTATGGACCCCTAGCTCAGTTGGTTAGAGCGTCTGTTTTACACACAGAAGGTCAGAGGTTCGAGACCTCTGGGGTCCACCAGCCGCGGTAGCTCAGTGGTAGAGCAGTAGCCTGAAGAGCTTCGTGTCGTCAGTTCGATTCTGACCCGCGGCACCAAAAAAACACTATTTTTAAAATAATGTTTATATAAAAAAAGGGGATGAATGTTTCATCCCCAGAGAGAAATGCGGGTGAGTTAGTCCTATTCGGTTGACAATGATTTCGAGATTGCGAAAAAGCTTTTGAAGCATGAAGAGTACAAAGGACACTCTCGGCACTCTTCATCGAGACCAAAGCAGTTTCCGATTCGTTCTTCCCCATCCTCCTGTTTTGAGTTATTCTGTTTTTCAGTCGTTAGGTTGATCAAAATCGCATTCTTTCTTAAGAAGATAAGTCTACTATTTATTTTAAATATATATTTCAAATATTCAACCATTTGATATTTGACTTTTCACAGGTTAATTTGCTATACTAAGTCAAGATGAACGATTTTGTAAAAGATATATCTTTAAAAATTGATTGGCAAAAATTTACTAATGCCAATTATTGGTTTTCACCAAGTCCATTTGAAGATTCCGGTTTTTGGCAAGAGATGATTATTTTTTTAATGATCTTAAATATTTTTACTTGGACTTTAGTTTTTATATGGAGAAAAAATAAATTTAAAGCCATAAAAAATCTTAAACGGGGTTTTGCTCTAAGCACTGGTTACATTACGATTTTTTTGCTCATTTGGATTTTTTTTCGAACACAATCAATTTTTACACTTTCGAATCGTTTAATAGGTTTAGCCGTAATCTTAATTTGGCTAGTCTGGATTATTTGGATAATTATATATAGATTAAGAAAATTTCCAAAATTATATCTTTCAGAATTAACAGATATAAGAAAAGAAAAATACTTACCAAAACAAAAAGGAAAATAAATGACTGATAAAAAAACAGTAAAAAAACAAACTACAAAACATTTTAACTCTATGATGGAGTTAGTCGAAAAGATGCCGGAAAAATTAATCCCATTTCATCAAGGACAAATGGCAGAAGCTACGATTTTATCTATAGGAAAAAACAAAATTTTAGTTGATTTAGGCGGACTCTTGACTGGCATTATTCCAGAAAAAGAATTTTCTGTAGATGTGGAAGATTTAAAACCTGGACAAAAGGTCAATGCTTACGTCATGAATATTGAAAATGAAAATGGATATGCGATTTTATCGTTACGAAAAGCTGATAAAGAAAAGCTCTGGGAGTCATTGGAAGAAAAAGTAAATAATGGTGATCTTGTGAGTGTGCGAGTTTCGTCTGCTAATCGAGGAGGGTTGATGTGTATCTATGGCGATTTAGAAGGTTTTCTGCCTGTTTCACAATTATCTTCTACTCACTATCCAAAAGTTGAAGGAGCGGATAAAGATAAAATTTATTCGAAATTGCAACAGATTGTTGGAACTAGTCTGAAGGTTAAAGTATTAAATTTTGATAAAAATAACGGAAAATTAATTTTTTCTGAAAAAGCAGCGGGAGATCCGGATCAAGAAGAAAAATTGGCTGATTTTCAAATAGGGGACAAAGTAAAAGGAAAAGTAACCGGAATTGTCAGCTTTGGCTTATTTATTGATCTTGGTGGAATTGAAGGACTTATTCATATTTCTGAAATTTCATGGGATCGTGTTGATAGCATTGAAGGAAAATTTAAAATTGGCGATAACGTTGAAGCAGTTGTAACAAATATTGAAAATGGTAGAATTTCTCTTTCTATAAAACAACTTAGCCCAGATCCTTGGGAGTCAGTTGCTAAAAAAATTAAAATTGGAGATAAGGTTGAAGGTGAGATCGCTTCGATTACTCCTTATGGAGCATTTGTAAAATTACCTGAAGGATTAGAAGGTTTATTGCATGTCAAGGAATTTCCCGATTCAGCTTTAGAGGGAAGAGAGGCGTTGATTGAAGGAAGAAAATATCAATTTAAAATAATTTCAGTCGAACTAACTAGTCATAAAATTGCGCTTTCGATGCGCGAAGAAAAGTAAAAGATTATGCAAATTGGCTGGCAGGGTGAAAATTTAATCATTAAATCTCGAAATACTTGCATTATGATGAATCATGAGATAAAAATCAATGATTTTGTGATAGATGAAGATGGTGAATTTGAAATCGGAGGAATCAGTTTAAAATCTGTCAACGATATTAATTTGCTACATATTGAAAATATGGTAATTAGCTATATTAGTAAACTTGAGGGTCATAAGCTTGAACAAATTGAAAATTCTGACGAATTAACGCAAGCAGACGTTATGATTATCAATCTAAAAGATTTTACAGAAAGCTCTAAGAAAAATATGAATGAATTGATATCAATAATTGATCCAAGCTGTCTTATGATTTTATGCTTTGATGATAATATCCAAAACGAAATGTCTAAAGAATTTAATGTTTCTGCGATAAGTGAAACAAAATTAACTGCGACAGATTTACCAGAGGAGGGACGCAGCACCATCCTTCTGTCATGTCCTACGAAAAGCTAATTGAGCTTATAAAAATATACGATTCTTTTTTAATAATTATTCATGCAAAACCTGACGGAGATTCAATCGCCGCCGCTCTAGCTCTGCATCTTGCTTTTAATAAGATGAAAAAACACAGCGAAGTAATTTGCTCTGATGAAATACCCCAAAATTTTCTCTTTTTACCAAAATCAAACAAAATAAAGCATGATGCGGTTTTTGGTAGTTTTGATTTGATTTTTTTAATTGATTGCGGAGATTTAGAAAGAACCGGTTTTAAGTCGAGGGTAATTTCGTTTGCGCAAAAAAATCGTCTTATTAATATTGATCATCATCCCAAAAACGATCTTCATAAAATTGCTTATATAAATTTTACCAATTATGGTGTATGCGCTACTGTAGAAATAATTTTTAATATTATTAATTCATTGAAAATATTAGTTGATCGCAATATTGCAACATGTCTTCTAACCGGACTTTTTACTGATACTGGTGGATTCAGACACAATAACACAACTTCAAATACATTTTTATTAGCAAGTCTATTGATTAAAAAAGGGGCATCGTTAAGTAAAATTGCTAAATATTTTAGTGCAAATCCTGATTTGAACAGTTTAAAATTGAGAGGAATTGCTTTTGGAAGAGTGAAAATAAATCCAAAATATCAACTGGCATGCACATGTATTAAGTTTGACGATTTAAAAA
>CAZZBO010000039.1:0-3224 GCA_964652345.1 uncultured Candidatus Saccharibacteria bacterium
AGAATACATTAATACTTAATCAAAAAGTGTTACCTATGTACTCATCCTGGACAAATTCTTGACTCTTTGATTGTTTTATCCTATAATCAGATTGTAAATTAGATATTTTTAGGATTTTTTATGGCGCATACAAAAGCAAAGGGTAGTAGTAAATTAGGAAGAGATTCAGCGGGGCAACGATTGGGTGTCAAAGTTTTTGGTGGCTCATTTGTGCAGGCGGGTTCTATTATCGTACGACAACGTGGTAGCAAATTTTATGCCGGTGAAAATGTAGATCGTGGCAAAGATGATACTCTTTTTGCGACAAAATCTGGAATTGTAAAATTTTCTGATAAAGTAATAAAAAGTTTTACTCATAAAAAAAAGGTAGTAAAGATGGTAAACGTCGTTGGTGAAGAACCCAAAGAAGAAAAACCAAAGACGGTAAGGGCGAAAAAATAAACTATTCTGCGCTAAGAGTGTAGAGTTATTCCCCGGGAGGGAAAAGGTGGCAAGCCACGGGGTATCACGAAAGGATAATAAAATTTTAATATGATTACAGCAATTGAAAAAAAATATTTAAAAAAGAATACTCCTGATTTTAATGTGGGGGACACTATTAGAGTGCATCAAAAAATCAAAGAAGGAAACAAAGAAAGAATTCAGATTTTTGAAGGAGTGGTAATAGCAAAAAAACACGGAAAAGGGCTAAATGGCACATTTACCGTCAGAAAAGTTGCTGTCGGAGTTGGTGTAGAAAAATGTTTTCCTCTTCATTTACCTTCAATAATAAAAGTAGAAAAAATAAAAACTGCTAAAGTTCGACGAGCAAAATTATATTATCTTAGAGAACTTTCCGGCCGTGCCGCAAGATTAAAAAAAGAAAAAAGAGAGCACAAGATTTGGGAAGAGTCGGAAGCTGAAAAAGAAATTGAAGCTATTAAAGAAGAACAAGCTGAAGAAGCAGAACTAAAAGCAAAAGAAGAAGCAGAAGCCGAAAAAGAAGAAGAGAAAAAAGTGCAAGAAGCATTAGCTGAACATAAAGATGGTACCTCTCCAATTGCAGAAACAGAATCGAATTTAGAAAATACCGAACAATCAACAGAAAAAAATGAGCAAGAAACAAAACAACAATCTGGGGAAGACGGGGGAGAATCTAGCAGTAAATCTGCTAAAGAGTAAGAAGTACGAAATCTTAGCTACCAACCTTGTAACTCCGGTTGGTGAAATTGATATTTTGGCCCGTGACGGGTCAATTTTAGTAATATGCGAGGTTAAGACAAAGTCATCCGCTGATTATGGAGTTGCTAAAGAAATGGTGACAAATAAAAAACAAGAAAAATTATCGCTTCTTGGAAAAGTTATTGAACAACAGTTTCCCAATGCCGAGATTCGTTTTGATGTGGTAGCAGTTGATTATAGGGAAAGTCATCCTCATATAGAACATATAAAAAACGCCTTTGATAATAAAATGTCAAATTAATGTCAAAATCCTAATATTAAGATTTTAAATCTTAAACCAAACTAATATGATAGTTTTAAACCTGATTATGATTTCGGTTTATTATTTTTTAAGATATTCTCCGCCATCTGCCAACTGCGAAGGCGGATTATAATTTATGATTAAAGCGTTGGTTTTGTGTCTTTAATTAGTTTCTGTAAGTTGATGGATTAATATTTAAATTTTGTATTTTTTTTCTTTTTTATGGTATAACTAGAATATGGAAAATGAACAAATTAGGGTTCGGATTGCGCCAAGCCCGACCGGAAAACTTCATCTTGGCACGGCTCGTGTTGCTTTATTTAATTATCTGTATGCCAAGAAAACCAAAGGAAAATTTATTCTTAGGATTGAGGATACGGATCGTGAGCGTTCAAAAGAAGAATTTGAAATTGATATCACAGATAATTTGACATGGCTGGGAATAAATTGCGATGAAGGACCACTTGCTGGAGATGGTTTTGGACCTTATCGTCAAAGCGAGCGATTTGATATCTATAAAAAATACGAAGAAAAGCTACTGGGCGAAGAAAAAATTTATCATTGTTTTTGCACTCAAGAAGAATTAAATAACGAAAGAGAAACCGCTGAAAAGGATCATCGGCCATATATTTACTCTGGAAAGTGTCGGGATCTATCCAAAGATGAGATAGAAAAAAAATTAGCCAATAACGCCCCATTTGTTCTTCGTTTTAAAAGTCCTTCAAAAGAAATTGAATTTGACGATTTAATCAGAGGTGAGATTAAAGTCCATACTAAAACTTTTGGTGATTTTGTAATCGTAAAATCAGATGGAACTCCGCTATTTCTTTTTGCGTCAGTGGTAGACGATGTGGACATGAAAATTACGCACATCATAAGAGGTGAAGATCATATTTCCAATACACCAAAACAGCTTTTGCTTTTGGAAGCACTTGGTTTTATCGCTCCTCGTTATGGCCACTTGCCTCTGATAGTAAATCCTGATCGATCAAAGTTGTCCAAACGAAAAAATCCAACTTCAATATCCGACGATTATCGGGATAAGGGCTATCTCGCGGAAGCGCTTGTAAATTTTATGGCTTTTTTGGGTTGGAATCCCGGTGATAATCGAGAATTTTTTACTCTTTCTGAACTTGCCCAAGAATGGACTTTGGAAAGGGTTGGCAAGTCTCCGTCTGTATTTGATCAAAAAAAACTGGATCACATTAACGGTCATTATATTAGGCAAAAAAAGGTTGGAGAGTTAGCCGAGCTATGTTTGCCTTTTATTGAAAAAAATTCTCCTGATTTATTCCGAGCGGTCAATCAAAATACAGACTTATTTTTTAACAGTTTGATAGCAGTGCAGACAAAAATTAAAACATTAGACGAAGTAGCAAATTTGATCAATTTTTTCTTTTTTGATCAATTTCTGTTACAAAAAAATATCATTTTGGATAAAAAATTACCTGAAGAGAAGGCAAAAGTTATTTTAAAAGAAGTTTTGACCTTGATAGAGAATGAAGGGGCAAAAAGCGTTGATGAGTGGGATTCGGTATTGCGAGCGCTGGCAAAGAAAAATGAAATTTCCGATGGGGCTTTACTTTGGGCGGTGCGGTATATTTTAACTGGTGAGTTGGCTTCTCCGGGAGCGTTTGAAATGCTTAATATTTTGCCAAAAGAAAGCAAAATAAATAGATTAAAAAAAGCAATAGAATTATTTTAGGCACTGCGGAGGTTGAGATACATAGGTAACACTTCTGGTATTATCAATTCAGAAAAA
>CAZZBO010000040.1:0-3039 GCA_964652345.1 uncultured Candidatus Saccharibacteria bacterium
TTCTGAATTGATAATACCAGAAGTGTTACCTATGTATCTCAACCTCCGCAGTAGGTATTACGACACAAATAACTCATTGGGCTCCTTTCTTATCTTGTAAGAGTCCAATATGTATCGTAACTTGTGCAAATTTATTACGCATATATCCATTTGGATGCCTGTTAAGCTCGTTTGCTCCAAAAGAAAAGCCGTCTCGATATAAATCAAGACGGCGGAACCATAAACGCTATTGCCTTTTCTGCAAAAAAGGCGCTAGCAAAAAAATGATTGGCCACATAATGACCACAAGGACACCCCATTTTTTCTGGGGGCTTCTCTCTTCCGAAGAAAGCAGGGCGATTACCGCCGCGAGCCCTGCGATATACAGAAGCGCAAAGACTTCTATCATTATTTTATTTTCTCCTTCACCCTCAAAATTGAGAAGATAGCAACATAATAAATCTAATCTGTTTATCAGTCAATTAGATTTATAAAATTATTTAAATAAATAACCCGGCATTAGTTTTTAAAAATTTTCAAATTTCATTCTGTTCATGATTTTTTCACTGCTCTATTCTTGGTTTGGTAAAACTTGTGTTAATATATAAAATATGAACAAAATTCATAATGAAGAATTAGATCCAAATACCGAAGAAGATTATTCATTAATTAATGATTTAGCCAATAGTTTATGGAATTATGTGCATCTAAATCAAGATTTACGCGATCAAAATTCTAAATTGACTGGTTTTATCATAGCGCTAGGAAGTACCGATGAACAAACCGCAATTCGAGCAGGAAATCTTTTTCTGGAAGGAAATTATGAGGGCATAATTTGTTCAGGCGGAGCTGAACCAAAACAATTTATTGAAAAATTTGGAAAACCACTAACAGAAGCTGAAGTTTTTGCGAGTATAATTGAAAAAAGGAACGTTGAACGTGCGCATATCCAACTTGAAACTAAAGCTCGCAACACAAAAGAAAATATTATATTATCACTTGAGCTTCTTGTTGAAAAAAGAGACAAATTAGAAAATAAGCCAATAATTTTAGTATGCGCGCCAACTCAAGAAAGACGAGTATGGGCAACTGCAAAAAAAATAGATCCTTCAATCGATTGGAGAGCAACATCTAATCCTATATCTTTTAAGGAATATATTAATAGCTCATATAGAGAGGGCAGAATTAGAGCGCTTATGGGGCAGATAATTCGTTTGAAGCTTTATGGAATCAAGGGCGATATTGAACCACAGGAAATTCCAGAAAATATTGAGGATGCTTATAATAACTTACTTAAAAGGGGGTATGAGCCAATAGCATTGGAATCTATCAGGGAAGATATGAATAAATATGGTTTAGAGATCGATCTTAGCTTGAAAGAAAAAGACAACACTACGGAAGGTGAACTAAATCTTGTTGGAGAAGGCATACCCAGTCCTGAATTAAGAAAATAAAAATATAGCTTGTTTTTATTTATTGAACATTTTAAATAGCGAGTTTTAAGTTAAAAAATTTATGGTATGTTTTTGATTACCCAGTATTCTCCCACACCATATTGAATATTGATCTTAGGGTTTGGAATATGTCTTTGTCTTCGATAATGACTCCGATAGGGTGAGTGCGGACAGTGAAGATAGCAATTTTATTGTTCCAGATATTAAAACTCGCCTTAAAAGGGAATTTTTCAGGGTCAACTAGCTTGACGTGACGCCAGTTTTTAAAATCTTCCCCTACTTCGTAGCCAGGTGTGCCTTCAATGGTGGGAATCAAAATTTTACTCATAATCTGTTTTCTGATGCGTTCTTGAGCAAGCTCCAAGAATCGACGCGTAGGATAATAACCGCTTGCTGCTCCCGGAGCGGAAAACGACAACAGCTCTCCCCGATGTTTCACCTCTTTAATGATACTCGCAGTGATATTAGCAAGGCCTTCTACGCCTTCAAAATAAGCTAGACGAGGTTTTTCTTCGTTGAGGTTGTAAATGGCTTCAAGCTCGGGAAAAAGCTCGCTGACGGCTTTTTTCTTGCGCGAGATATAATCTACCAAATAACGAGGGTTAAGAGCGGCCCAACTGGTTTTTTTGCCTTCTTTTAAGGTTTGTGCGAGAGGAATGGCCAAAAATTGTTGCAAGATACGATAAGTGGTAGTGCGATCGACTTTGGCTAGCTTGGCAATCTCCATTACCGACCCTTTGCCTATTTCCAAAAGAGCCAAATAGACAGCTGATTCTTTATCTGAAAATCCCGCTTCAGAAAGATTCAAAAGATTGGTTTTTGGTGAATTTTGGGATTTGTTTTGTATTTTGTGCATTTTTTGAACAATAAATATATATTTACTACATCTTTAATATTATTAAAAAATAATAAAATGTCAATATCTTGTGCAGATTATTAACAAATTGGTTGTTTTATACTATACTTCGTTTCGTCAAGCTCGAGTTGGGTAAAACCACTTACTTGACGTGCACATTTATAGTTTTACCTGCGATGCAGGTCGGTTAACCCACGAGACGGGTGGAGAGAAAATGAGAAGAAGAAATCTGATAGAGCAAATCCGCACTTTCGTCTCCATAATTCAGGAGTTGGGCCACAAGGTAGTTGTAGTTGAAGACTACAATGAATTCTGGAGTACGGCTGAACGAATGAGAGGTGGCGAAAATGAAGTCCACACATGCACTTTCACTGAAGGGGTGACGGATGTCGACAGGGTCGATGGTTATGTCCTGGTTGTCGATATGAAACCAGGGCAAACTTATCGTTTCCCCTTGGATCCCAAGGCCCCTCATACTCTTGGCAAGATCATCGATAAAGTGATGCAGGAAGTTGCTTGTGGGTGTGAATCCCACAGGAAAACAATGACTGAAATGCTTACTAGCAAGAAGATCGAGATTTGGACAGGAGACGTGGAAGAAGAAAGAAAGGAGGATCCTGAAGAGTCAATGCGTTTATTCTTGGAAGCGCTTGATAACTGACAAACAACCAGCTAAGCGGTTTTAACGCCGCTTAGCATCTTTCTTCAGCAGATAAAAATTGTCTGTTGAAGTGAAGAGCTGGCGAGCCT
>CAZZBO010000041.1:0-2695 GCA_964652345.1 uncultured Candidatus Saccharibacteria bacterium
TTTTCTTTGGCGGCAAATTCTTTTAGCTCAGCAAGCTGAGCTTCAATACTTAAAATCTGGCGTTCTTCGCTATCTGTTGATTTTCGAGTGTAGATAAAGTATTTCATAATTCCAAAAGATTAAAATTCAGAAAAGCCCGCTTCTGGCGTTCCGCTTTGCGGAACAAAGACAAAAAATTCAATTTTGCGCCTAAAATCGGCTGGCGAGCCCTCGCAGAGGGCGAGCCAACAAAGACATTTCCTAACTGGCGGTGTGCTTTCGAAAAAATTCGAACTGATTTTGCGCGCGATTGGCTCGGCGGGCGGAATTCCCCCCGAACCCCCCTTCCGCCCGCCTCGCCTTGAAGCGGAAGCGAAAAGGCAAACCGCCAAAGAACCTGAAAAAATGTCGGCTCGAACTTTATTTTGGCCAGAAGCGGGCTTTTCATTGTTTTATTTTTCTTGATTGTTTTTATTTTATTTGGTATCATTATATTGAAAGTAGATGTTATTAATACTACAATAATATACTATCAAATTATTGAAAATATGGCAAGAGAAAACAACATTGGAGAAAATATAAAGAAGTGTCGCACAAAGCAAGGTTTGTCTCAGGAAGATTTTGCTAAAAAATCCGGTGTCAAATATACTACCCTAACCAAAATTGAAAGCGGAGTTATTAAAAAGCCTTCTGTTTTGGTAATGGCAAAGATTGCCAAAGCATTGGGGGTTAATATTGAGGAGTTAATTAAATAATTATGGCGAACACAAAAAAGTTAAAACTACTAGACAATATCCAGTTTATTTATGAGCTTGCTTTGGCAAGATTAGAATTACATTCTTTCAATCCGGATTTAAAAGTTACAAATGACTTTAGAGAATTTGAGTTAAAAGATGACGGAAATTTTGAGACACTTAAAAGAAGGCTCGCATATTTTAAAACGATAAATGGCGATTACTCCGATTATTATTATTTACAAAAATATAATCAAACAAAGTCAGTTAATCAATATTTAACTCACTGGATTTATCCATATAAGGGCAAGTTTCACCCTCAAATGATTAGGGCGTTAATGAATATTATAAAAATCCAAAACGGCGAAACGCTGTTTGACCCTTTTGTTGGAAGTGGCACTGCTGTTTTAGAAGCCCAGATTTTAGGAGTGAATGCAATAGGATTAGACATAAGCCCGCTTTGCGTCCTTATTTCAAAAGTAAAAACAGAATCCGTTGATGTCCTTGATGAAATTAAAAAATATAAAGATTTTTATCTATTTAAAAAAGGCGGAAAAGAGCCAAGCGATGAGAGAGTAAGAAATTTTTACAAAGTTGCCGAGATGATGGCGCATAGCGATCAATCAAGAAGGGGTAAAAATTTTGAGTCTTCATTTGTTAGCGACGCCCTAAAAATGATTGCGTCCGTTGAGGATTACAGCAACGCGATAAAAAAACATAATTTAAAAATTGGTAAGACAAAAATTTTAGAGGGCGATACCAGAAAAATAAATTTAAAAGATGAATCGGTGGACGGAATTATTACATCTCCGCCGTATTCTATTGCTTTAAATTATGTTGCTAACGATGCCCATTCATTGAAAGCTTTGGGTTACGATTTAGACAAAATAAAAGAGGATTTTATCGGTGTTCGTGGGACCGGATTAAATAAATTTGAGCTGTATGACAAGGACATGGAAAAGGCATATAGTGAAATGTACAGGGTTTTAAAAAGAGATAAGTATTGCGTTGTAGTTATAGGAAATGTTACTTTTCAAGGACAAGAAATAAACACTACTCAAAACGTAGTTGATTACTGCGAAAAAATCGGTTTTAAAACTATCAAGAAAATGGAAAAAATAATCTATGGTCTATATAATGTCATGCAAAAAGAATATATTTTAATTTTTCAAAAATAATATGGACAAAAATAACTACATAAAACAATTAGAAGAAACGATTTCAAAATTTTTAAAGCCGTTAAAGGATATTCCTTTTCCTATTGCTATAAAAGCCATTTCGGGACATGATGTTTTAGCTTTTGATAAAAATAGCCGAGAGGATAAAGAGTTATTAAGCCGTCTGACAAAAGCAATGGACATCGCTGTTAAAAATGCTTACAAAACTGGAATTTCAACGGCAAGACCAAATGAGGTTGGAAATCATATAGAGCCTTTTGTAAAAGACGCGCTCAATAGCATAGGAATGAAAGCGGAAATCCCCTTAACTTCAAACGGCAAACATCAAAGTGCTGGTTACCCCGATGTTTTCATCAAAGACATCGACAACAGAGTAACCTATTTGGAATGCAAAACATACAATCAAAAAAGTATCGGTTCGTCTTTTCGAGCTTTTTATTTTCAGCCCTCTGAAAGTTCTAAAATTACTCACGACGCACGGCATTTAATGGTTGGGTTTGAAATCGTTAGAGAAAAACGGAATGGAAAATCAGTTTTTGTTCCGATTCATTGGAAACTTTATACGCTTGAAAAAATGTTGGTTCAGGTAAAACACGAATTTAATGCAAGCAACAAGGGAATGTATAAACCAGAAGCGTTATTAGCTGAAGGCGGAATTAAATAAAAAGAATTTGCCGCCAAAGACCAAAATTGATAAAATTTTGGTAGCGGGCTAACGCCCGCGAAAAACTTGAAATCGTCCTTTTCGCTTCCGCTTCAAGGCGAGGCGGGCGGAAGGGGGGTCTGGGGGGAATTCCGCCCGCC
>CAZZBO010000042.1:0-2497 GCA_964652345.1 uncultured Candidatus Saccharibacteria bacterium
GAAGAAAAAACTTACGAAGTAATTTTTTCGAGCCCACGACTGACGAGAGATGGAATCTCGAGGAATATCGTGGATTATGAAAGTAGGAAGAAAAAACTTACGAAGTAATTTTTTTTAAGCTCTTTTTGTCAGTTGGCGAATGAGCGAAGCGAATCCGTCGGCTGAAGGAATTGAATTATAGATAGACGCTAAGAAATATTTTGCGATTGTGAACACTGCGCTTGGTACTCTTGAGGCAAAATATCTCACCCTCTTACTTGACGATAAATAATGTTTATGTAAAATGAGATAAATAATATCATCACTCTGATAGATGAGTGTATAAAGATATGAAGTATACAATAAAGGTAAGAATTTGACATTATGGAAAATATAATTAAAATAATTCAAGTAATCATGGCTGTAGTATTGATAGTTTTGATTTTGCTTCAACAACGAGGCACTGCTTTGGGTGGGGCATTTGGATCGGAAGGAAATGTATATCGTAGCCGAAGGGGGATAGAGAAATTTTTGTTTTGGGGAGCATCGGTTGTAGCTTCAGTTTTCGTAGTTTTATCTGTAATTACATTATTTCTCTAGGGCAAGGTAGGAAACTATTTCTAAAATTTTAAATTATTGGAAAATTAAACAATTTATATCAAATATTGGCAAACTCGAAATAAGATTTTTTATTTTGGGGTTTTTAATTTTTGGTTTTGGGATGGTAGGCTATATTTTTGATTTTTCCCATTTTACAATCAAGAGCATTACAAGCAGAATACAAAATCAAGATCAACGTTATATAGAGGGGTATTTAGTAGAAAATCAATCAGACATAGATCAAGCCATCATTATCTTAACTCAAGTAGGATTAACTCGGTATGAAGATAATCAAATAAAACCACAGTTGGCAAAAAGTTGGGAGATTAGTCCCGATGGGAAAAATTATAAATTTTCATTGATTGATCAAGTGTCGAGCGAAGGTATAAAAAATATTTTACTTGATTCTGGGGCTGACTGGACTGATATCAATATTACCAACCCAGATGAACATACTATATTTTTTAGTTTAAAGAAGCCATTCGCTCCCCTATTAAGTAATCTTACTACTCCAATATTTGATTACGGTCCTTATACTTTATATCTTCAGACAGATACCGATACTATTTTGCGTCCAAATCCAAAAGCGCTAGAAAAACCGATTATTAATGAAGTAATTTTTAGACAATACAGTGATTTAAAAACTCTTTCAAATGCGCTTAGGGATCGGAGAATTGATGGCTCTTCAGAAACAGTAGAAAACATTGTTGGATTTAATCGTTATGCTGTTGAATTAAATCGTTTTCCTGTTTTAATTTGCAATATTAATATCAGCCCTTGTAATGAAATAACTTGGAGGGATAAGTTTTTTTTCAATAAAAAGTTTGAGTCAAAGCAGGATGTTGAAATTATTGCGGTAGATTCACAAGAAAATCGTCAGATTGTGACAAGAGAAATGTTAAATTGGCAAAAGAATAATATTGAAGTAAAAATCAAATGGTTGTCAGTTGATGAATTAAATAAAGAAATTTTACCAGAAAGAAAGTTCTCTTTACTTCTTTTTGGAATGGATTTTGGGATAGATAATGACCCTTATCCATTTTGGCATTCTTCGCAAATTGAATATCCCGGACTCAATATTTCAGGAATTTCAGATTTTGACCTTGATCAAATTGTTGAGCGATACAGAATAAAGATTGATTCTGTCAGCAGGTCTACGATTTTAAATGAATTTTTTAAAAAACGTAATGAATTGACTGTATGTAAGATATATGATCCTATTGTGGATTATTTTATGGTTACAGATAAGATTACTGTTCCAAGAGTTATGATCAAGGGATTTAAGTCGTCTGATAGATTCCAAGATATCGCAAAATGGAGTAGATGATTTTTAAATAAATAGTAGATAAAAATGTATTTTTTGTATGAATTGTGTGATATGTATTCACTGCATTAAGATAGTGATAAGATTTTTATCTTTTGGAAATTTGATGATAATATAAATCAATAAGCTAGAGTATTGATGCTGGATATAAATACAAGAAAAAAAATTATTTTTTTTCAATACATATTGATTATAAAAAAGAAAAGAAATATATTGGACATATTTTACATATCAATTAGATAGCTTGCCGTGGTGGCGAAATGGCAGACGCGCTAGATTCAGGTTCTAGTGCCCGCAAGGGCATGGAGGTTCGACTCCTCTCCACGGCACCACCTCACTACTCAACTTTAGTTGAGTTAAGTGGGGTGAGTTTGATAGAAAAAGGGTTGAGATAGGATGTAGTAATCTTCATCGAAAGTCGATTTAAGCCAATACAGCAATCTTTTATCAATAAAGGGCAAAAAGGTTGAAAATTAGCCCGTTTAAAGGTATAATATATTTTGAGCCGCGGTGCTGGAATGGTAGACAGGCTACCTTGAGGTGGTAGTGTCCGCAAGGGCGTGGAGGTTCGAGTCCTCTTCGCGGCACCAGCGA
>CAZZBO010000043.1:0-1091 GCA_964652345.1 uncultured Candidatus Saccharibacteria bacterium
AAACCACGCAACTATAAAAAAATTAACAATTCTGAATTAGGAAATTTTTCAGTTAGAGACTATTGCCTTTTAACTGATAGTGGTGAAATATCATTTCATGATTTTGACCCAGAAAGAAACATTTTTGTCTTAAAAATTGGTAAAATGGCTATTACCCCTGATATGCCAAAAGAAGATGTGAAAAAAATACTTCGAATAGTTGAGGGTATCATTGTTGAAGAAGATGAGCTCGCATTAAGTAAAGGCGAATTATATGAAAATTCTAAAGTATACTTAGGACCAATTTTCAAAGGATTATGGTACTTATACCCTAATCTTGAACATATTTATTCTAAATTTCCTGAAGGTAAGGTTAGTCGTGGTGAGTATGAAACCACAGGGAAATCAGGGCCACAGCTCAAAAAAGAAGTTGAAGACAAAGGAATAATAACAACTGACTTTAGTATATTTATGCTTCAAAGTCCTGAATTCATTGTTGCCAATGAAAATGAAAAAATATCAACCGTTCGCTTACAAGTTCGTGCGCTTTTTTCTGATGAAAATCTTCACACATACAGTGAAATATTAGCTCGAGCCGGTGAGCTTGGTTTAGATGATTTACCTCATGAAACCTCAGCAAATTTAATACAAGATGAAAAAACTCAACCTAAAATGAATGAATGGCTTACTGTTGTTTCTAAACCAATTTCAGACCGAGGCGGCAACCCGAGGGTGTTCCGCCTGGGGCGCAGCGACGGTGGGCTCTATCTCCGCAGCCATTGGGCGGGACCCGTCGACGAGTGGTATCCCGGCGATGAGTTAATGTTTTCTGTCCGCAAGTTAGAAACTTAAATTCTTTAAATTTTTAAAGTAATTTTTGATTTTTTAATTTGTAGCTTAGTGGCTTTGATTCTTTGTTGATATTCGTGGCGTAGCCACTCGCGTCAATTTTTTGATACATTAAATGTAGATTGGTTTTTCAAACGGCTAAAGACTGTGAAAGGCAGGCAAGTTTTTTGAAACCTTTTCGGCAAGTATAAATTGAGAATATTTGTGGTTATGGCTTCAAATAGAGGATTTATATTTTGTCTACATAAAAAGAAAAACTTGGT
>CAZZBO010000043.1:1191-2471 GCA_964652345.1 uncultured Candidatus Saccharibacteria bacterium
CGAAAGTATTTCTTTTCCGTCTGCTTACGCAAGACGGTTTTTCTTTTCAGGAGTGCTAATATTCTTCTTCCATCCGCCAAGCATCTTTCCCGCTTCATTTAATTTTTGAGCTAACTCTTCGTATTGTTTGTTGGAAATGATCTTGGCTTCCCATGCAATTGATAAGAAAAATTTTAGAGTATCTAAAGTTAATATACATTCGGAAATTTTATTCTCTTTTTTATCTTTCTGGGTAAAATATGCAATATAAGAAAGTTCCAGAAGGTCAAGAAATTTGTTTTCAATTCGAGCACCAATAGTATAACGAGAACTTTTAGGAATATGAGAAACAATATTAATCCAAATCAAATATCCCTCTTTAATTCGGCACAGAATCGAGGTACTGCCACGAGAGAGAGAGAGAGTAATTAACACTTCCCATATTTATGATGATATCATATCTTTTGATAACCTGCTTTGCTCTTGGCAAGAATTTCTCTATGGCAAACGCAAAAGAAAAGATGTTGAAGATTTCTCTCTTGCCTTAACTGACAATCTTCTTTTACTTCGGGGTGAGCTTGTTAATCGAACTTACAGACACGGTGGTTATCAAGCATTTAAAATTTACGATCCCAAGCCAAGACAAATTCATAAAGCAAGTGTTCGCGACCGCCTTATTCATCATGCAATTTATCGTATATTATACCCATATTTCGACACTAAGTTTATTTTCGATTCTTACTCTTGCCGAATTGACAAAGGAACACATCGGGCTATGAATAGATTTTGTGATTTTGGCAAAATTGTATCAAAAAACAATACTCGTACTGTTTGGGTTTTAAAATGCGATATTAGAAAGTTCTTTGCCAATATTGACCACTCTATTTTGAAAGAAATATTGTCTCGATATATTATTGATCAAAATGTTTTATGGTTGGTTGGGCAAATTATTGATAGCTTTAATACAGAGGGTAAGCTTGGTGTTGGTTTGCCACTTGGAAATTTGACATCGCAATTACTCGTCAATATTTATATGAATAATTTTGATCATTTTGTTAAGCGAGAATTAAAAATAAAATATTATATTCGTTATGCCGATGATTTTGTTGTTTTTTCTCAAAATAAATCAGAACTTATTCAAGCACTGCCTGAGATTGATGGATTTTTAAAAGATAAACTTAGACTCGAGTTACACCCGGATAAGGTGTATATAAAAACACTTGCTTCTGGAATTGATTTTCTTGGTTGGGTTCATTTTTCTGACCATAGAGTTTTGCGTACATCAACAAAACGAAGGATCT
>CAZZBO010000044.1:0-2397 GCA_964652345.1 uncultured Candidatus Saccharibacteria bacterium
TATTGCTCGATCAGGCGAAACTGTATGAGGGTGAAACGCTGGAGGATACCGCAGGGTTTATTGCGCGGTTGAATCGCATTATGGCGAAGGCGCTGTAATCTCTTTCAATTTCTTCTAATTTTCCCGCATTTGCGGGAATCTATCTAAATTTGTAAGCCGACCTTTTCTTTATTTTATAAAATTTTTTATGTTCAAGAATATTTAAAAATATCATTATTATGTCATTGATCTGCTAGAATACATATGCTTATAAGACAATTGTATTTCAAAAGGACAATCTAATGATAGATATCTATAAAAAGCGCTTTTCTGAACTTTATGAACAAATGGAACAATTACTTGCATCAAAAACTTCAACTTATAGCAGTTTTTTAGAAAAGTCAGAATTAAATATTGAAAAAAATGCCTTACTTGAATGGTCAGTGAAAGCACAGAACCTTTTAAATAAGTCATGTGGTGATAATTCAGAACATTACAATGCATTTACAAAAAATAATACAACAGGAATGTATTCAACATATCTTGAAACACTTGAACGTCTTCGAGCTATATTTTTGGCAGCTAAAGAAGATTATGAAGGAGGCTACATAAAAAATGTTCGTTCACTAATTCAAGCTGAAGTATTTGATTCCGAACTAGAACAAGCTATAGAACTATTACGGGCGGGTTATAAGTCACCAGCTGCAGTTGTAGCTGGTACAGTTTTGGAAACTGCACTAAGAGAGTTGTGTAATCAAACTGGTTTACCACATGGAAAACTTGATAAGATGAATGCAGATTTAACAAAAGCAGGAATATATAATAAGCTGTATCAAAAGCGTTTTACAGCACTGGCCGACATTCGAAATTCTGCCGCGCATGGCAAACCCGAAGAATTTACTGAAAGAGATGTAGAAGATATGATAAGAGATATTGAACGATTCTTAGCAGAGTATTTATAAGGCACCAACAATGACACCAGAAATATCTGAGTTTTCTTATGGCTATTGCTTCACAGTTGAAGCTGTTAATCGACATAGAGTAATACAAGCACCGATCTTTCCCACCCAAAATCAAGAAGCAGAACTAGGCTTTGACATTCGTCTAAATCGTCCGGGTGGTCTTAGACCAGTATTTTTTCAGTATAAACGTTCCGATTATTTATTCCGAAAAAATTCATTAAACTGGACAAACCTTGGTAATTCACCATACTATCGATTCTCACTGATGGCTAGACGGCATTCCCGCCAACATGAAATACTTCTCGATCTTGAAACAAGATATCCCGATGTATATTATGCTGCTCCACGTTTTCATACCTATTCAGAATTAGATCATTTCTATAGAACTGGATCAGTCTATAGGAACTCATTTATCATCAAACCATCAGCAATTCCAACAATCAGCGATGATGATTCACATACGATATCATTTCCTCGGATAGGAAATACATTCATTATGAATTCTAAGCCTATTGAAGGCAAAAATGACTACAAATTTACCTGGGAGAATAGACCCGAACTACATCAAAAATCCGAATTTGACAATATAGGAGATATGGCTGAGTATCTTGTTGAAAAATTTGTGGAAAAAAAGGAAAAATTTGACCAAGAATCTATTCTTCAGATACGAGACATGGAACCACTTCCAAAGTTGTTATATCTAGCTAAAGTTGGACTTGGTCTTGAGTGTTTGCTCCAAGAGTGGTAGTATATAATCTAATAGATATACAGCCTTGTTGCTCCTAATGTATTATTAAAAAGGGGACAGGCCACTTTTTAGTCCCTTTTCTAAACATCCATTTAAAAAAGCAACATACTATTCCTTCTCCTTCCCCCATTTTTTGTGGCAAATATGATTATAAAAACTAATAAATAATATTTTTTTCAGTGAAACAGAAGCCTCTTTAGGAAATAATCCCCTATATTTTATATAGGAGAACTTAATGGCATTAAAATCTTATCTCATCGGAAGTGCTACAGTAGCAACCGCAATTCTATTCACCGCGTGTGCACCGGCAAACATCCAATCACAAATTCGCAATTCTGATATCAATTCGAATATGATGACACGCTGTGAGGAAGTTGATATGCGCAGCAACAGTGAGATGAAAGAATTATTTGAAAAATATGACGGATGGCGTGTATTCTACATCTCTGAATACACTACCGGAAATAAAATCGGAACAAGTGCATCCGTTTGTTTTGAAAAAGCTAAAAACTAATTAGTTCTACGTTGTTTATCCATTTTCGCAGGATGCGAAAATTATTCCATAAAAATGCATTTGCCCCCGCAACACACCCAGAGCCAGGCCGCTCGCCGCAGGGTGAAGCGGCTGGTTAAGCGACCTGTTGGGGGGGGGTGCTTTTCTTTTCGTTCTTTTCTTTTCTAAAAAGAAAAGGACATAATATTTCATAC
>CAZZBO010000045.1:0-2321 GCA_964652345.1 uncultured Candidatus Saccharibacteria bacterium
TTTCCCAGTTCAAAAACAAAATTTCATTTTCGCCAATCTGTTTGTCGGTCAAATCTTCAAGGTCGGAACATTCCAAAGCTCTTGTATCTTCATAATACTTTTCCAGCTTTTCTTTGCTTTGTTTGTGTAGTTTTCGGGGAGCAGTCCAAATAAACGAAAGCGGAGTTTTAATTTCTTTGTCGTCAATAAGTTGCTTCAAAAATTCCGCTGTCATTATGGTTTTTCCTGAACCAGTTGGAGCTTTGAAAATAACTTTTTTCTCGCCACTTTGAGCCAGCAATTCTTTGCTTCTGGTGAGAAGTTTTTTTATAGCCGTATTTTGATAGTCTTTTAGTTGCATAGTTTTTCCAATTATATAAATATTCTGCGATAAACTCGGAGTATTGCTTCCGGTATTGGTGATAATTTTACTTTTTTCTTCATATCTTCAAACTCTTCGTCAAAAGTATCATCACCAAGCGAGAAAATATAAAGACTGAATTTGCCGTCAATTTTGGCAATTTCTTTTTTGAAATCATCTATTGCTTGATGATCAAAAACTATTCCAGTGTATCGTTTTTTGTTTCGGAAAATTTTGTAATTTTTTGTTGATTTTACTTCTTCAAAAGTATCTTCTTTTACACAAAGCATTTCTGTTGCTTTCTTAGTGAGAGCAGTTTTGTTTTTATCAGTTGGATCCGCTGGTACAAAAGATGTTTTGAAGTATTTAAGATTCCCGCCCAATCCTTCTTTTTTGCCATTGGATTTTTTAATGCCATATAAACGCAATGTATTATCTTCAATTTTAACTTCTAACTTGTCATAACTGGACTTGTTGTTTTCTTTAGCTTTTTCTAGGTCGTCTAAAACAATATCTATGTCAGCTAAAACTTTTTCGCTTAATTTTTGCTCAAATACAACAATTTTTTCTTGCCCAGAAAATTTATATCCACTAATTACATTTTTAATTCTAGTGTGGGTAATTTCTTCCGCAATGTTATTTTCATTATTTGTGCAGATAATAAATTTCCTATTACCTTTATCTCTTTTGTTCAACTCCAAAACAGCTTGTCCTGTTGTACCCGATCCAGCAAAAAAATCTAATACCACACAATTCTTTTTATCACTCATTGCTTGAATAGATTGTAAAACTGCTGCAGGTGCTTTGGGATATTGAAATAATTCACGCTCGCCTAAAATATTATCTAAAATTTTTGTGCCGTAATCACTTGCAGAAAATTCAGGATCAGTCCACAATGATTGTGTCATTTTCCCATCTAATCCACCTCTGAATTTAAAGTAGATTTGATAATCATTTTTTGTATGCTTAACAATGAGATCGCCACTTTCATACATCTGATCAATTACATCCTTTGATCGTCTCCAAATCCTTTTTTCACCACGGCTATCAATAGGAAGAATTTCAATATCCAATTTATTGATTGAGCTTACTTTGCCAGTTTTAGAATCTAAATATATTGGATAATATCGATCGGATAACTTGCCTTTTTTGTTGACGGCATTACTATCAACGCCCTGTTTTCTTAAATTAACTGGTAAATACCAACTTCCGTCATCATCCTGTTTGTAATTATGGGTTTTTTCTGAGGGGTCAACGCTTAATTTTTTAATAAATGATTTCTGTGATTTGCCAAAAAAAACAGCATACTCATGTGTTAGCGATACTTTACGTTTCGTCATTCTTCCTTTTGGATTATTCCTTATTGCAACTGTTCCTAAATGATTAAATTCTCCAAATATTTCCTCTGCGAGCAGCCAAAGGCGAGGCATTTCATAATCATCTATGGTAATGCAAATAATTCCATCGGGACTTAGAAGATTTTTGGCAATATTTAAGCGATGGCTAATGAAAGAAATCCATTTTGTGTGTCTATATGGATCTTCACCGTCAACATAGTCATTGTTATATTTCCAATCTTTTGCGCCCGTGTTATACGGCGGATCAATATAAATAACATCAATTTTACCTTTGTGAGTGTAATTCAAGACAGAAAGAGCGTGATAATTGTCGCCCTCAATCAATAAATTTACTGGTTTGTCGGGGTCGGTAATAATCTCTTTGCTTTTTACTTCTTCCAACACCGGCAATTCCGTTTTGCATTGCTCAACAACATTTTCTGGTTTGTCTTCCCAAACAAGCCCATATTTTTTGCGCTTGCGAAGTTGATCAATTTCTTTTATCAAGTCATTTCTAGACCAGTCAGTATAATCTTTTTTTGCCATTACAATTCCAAGTTTATTAATTGAATGTTTTTGATTTGCTTATTTCCCCCAACTTCCCACTACTTTATGCGCAAACACTAGGTCTGTGGCCGGAATGA
>CAZZBO010000046.1:0-1993 GCA_964652345.1 uncultured Candidatus Saccharibacteria bacterium
AAAATATGTAAGAAGATGTTGGTTTTTTAAAATTAAGACTGTGTTAATGCTTTTAATATGTCTACTTAATAATACCAGTTCAAAAGTATTCAGCCACGATTTTAGAAGTTTATGATTCTTTCATTTACAATGCACTAATTTCAAGTGAAAATCCCTTAAATTTTTGAGAGCTATATATATGAATTCTTGATTAGAACTATTTTTAAGTAATTACTTTAAATCATACAAGCTGCTCTGAGCTCCAATTTTCCATAAAAAACAGGTCAAGACCCTAAGTTTGATATCCTTCTGTTTTGTTTTGTTGACAGGGATAGGTTGTATAAGTTTTTACATCTGTTATCATTTTTCGGTATGGATTATTTATTGTATAAAAAGTATTGTGAAAAAATTTGAAAAAGGGTAAAATAACATTGATATTTAGGAGGTGAATAACTAATGGAATCGGATCACGAGCGAATACAAAAGGGTAATTTGAAGCATATGACTGAAATTTTTTTGACCATACATTCGCACGTTGATAGCGAGAATGTTAGTTAGTCGCTTTCAAATTACCTTCTAACAAAGACCGAAAACAGAAAATTAGGAGGAAAAAAATGAGAAAGACATCACGTCTATCTGCTCCAAAAGGATGTGGGAGCAATGATTAGACAATATTATGAAGTAAACAAAAGACTCGAAAAAAACATCATTAGCATCCTAGAATCACCAAACCTCGAACAGGGTTCTTGGATAGAGATTACTGCTCCTTCAACTGAAGAAGTTGAATGGTTGAAAAGCAAACTTAATGTTCCTGCTGAATTTTTAATGAGTGCTCTCGATGAAGAGGAAACAGCTCATATTGACAGCGAAGATGACACGAGACTGATTGTACTGGATGTACCTTTGTATGATACAACTAAAAACAGTAAGAATTCTTATACAACAACACCTTTTGCAATCATTCACACAGAAAACCACTTTATCACTGTAAGTGCTAAAGAAACTGATTTAATCAAAGACCTATTAAGTAAAAACAAGAAGATTGAACCACATAAAAAGGTTAGATTAACCTTATTATTCTTGTATAGATTAGCAGTGATATATATCACATACCTAAAAAAAATCGATAGTCAAACAAAAAATGTCGAAAAAGAATTACATCATTCAATGCGGAACAAAGAACTATTTGACCTTATGGAATTGAATAAATCACTTGTTTATTTTTCAACTGCGCTAAATGCAAATAAAGTTGTGGTTCATAAATTGACAAGAAACCCTGAGTTCAAAAAATATGAAGACGATCTAGATCTGCTTGAAGATACAGAGATTGAAGTTAATCAAGCTATCGAGATGTGCTCCGTTTATAGAGATATCCTTGCAGGTATGATGGATGCTTTTGCTTCTATTATTTCCAATAATTTGAATATTGTAATGAAGGCTTTGGCAATTGTTACAATTGTTTTGTCCATACCTACATTAGTGGCGTCTTTTTATGGAATGAATTTCAATTTTATCCCTATGGCAGATGTTAGATCAGGTTTCTATTTTGCGGTGTTCGGTAGTTTCGGATTGTCTGTTCTCGGAGCATTTGTTTTATATCGATATACAAATAGAATCAAATAATGTTCAGATAAAACCCATATTAGCGATGATCCTATACCAATAAAATGGACAGACTCAGTAAGAAACTACTAATGATTAATTATGAATTTTTTAGAGCGAAAAATTCCATAACAACAATTCAAAAAGCAGGGGTGCGTAACTTTTAGCAGGGGTGCGTAAAAAAACAGCAAGGGTGCGCAATTGTATCAAAATAGGTCACACAACACATTAGCTGAGCATTAGTCTGATACGATTTGTATCGGACTTTTTTTGTCTTTGTTAAGCAATTTGTATATTCAATGGCCAATTGTACTAACAAAAATCTCAATAAATATGGCCTTAGAATTAAATTGAAAATTGGAGGTGCTTAAAATTCCAACGATGATGCTCAATTGTATCCTAACTTATAATG
>CAZZBO010000047.1:0-1832 GCA_964652345.1 uncultured Candidatus Saccharibacteria bacterium
GTTATCGCGATCGTGATCGCAATGGCATACCCCAAACGCAAAACCGCGTAATTCTCTTCTTTTTTTCCTTATCGCCGCTTTGTATGGCGGCGATTTCACATATTATAGTTTAGAAGACAAAAGATCACAGTCGACTATCACTATATATAAGAGGAGTCACGATGCTTGTACAAATTATTATTTTAATAATTTTGTTGAGTGAAAAACTATATGCGCCCGTTATCTAGACGCATATTTTGGTTGGGTAAGGTAGGTTATAAGGTGAATTTATTCAAATATTATAAGAAGAATAATGGGGAATATTGGATGAATTTGAAGCTACCTTATTAATCATTTTTATACTGGATAGATACATAGGAACTTGAATCAGAAAATAATGTTGAAACAGGTCTTAATAGAAACAAAGGAAGATACCTATTGGCATACGCACTCAAATAACCGGTTTGAGTGAGCATTTCACTTAGTTCAATTTTGCGATTAGCTTTGTCGTAAAGAGAACAGGTTGTATTTGTGAATACAGGTTGATCAGGAGTAACGAATTCCGTTCGACAGGTCATAGAGCCATTCTTATTTGATAGTTGATTGCGTGCATAGTCGAAAAATTCTCGTGCATCTGAACTATTTGAAAAATCTTTTATCTGGGAAACAGTTACAATTTTTCCATCGTTAGTTACATCTACATTAATTTTAGAAAATAGTGTATCTTCTTTTAACCATTGATATCTTTCTAAATCATCTCGATCGGATGAACCTACTGACTTAAAATTATGATCTAGATGCTGTCCAAAAGGAACACGCTGATCCAAGTCGGCATTCGTATAATCATGGCATCCTGTAAACATAATCGAAAATATTGCAGCTAAAATGTAAATTTTCATTTAACACCCTTTTTGTTAATTGATTAGCATTTGTACATATTTTTCAAATCAAAATCTTTGGAAAAAAGTCAAAAAATACGTTCTATTGACCAATATTCCGCTTCTATCTTATACTGAAAACTTATTGTTTTTGTATGAAATCTTGAAAAGGATATCGGAGCTGCGCTAAAATACACATAAATATTTCGTGAAACTTTAAGGTATGTATTAAACAAGAATTAGAATGCCAATTCGAAATATTCCAATAACTTCATTTAGAAAGTTTTATTTTTTGGTGTAATCATTTAAATAAAAAAATATTAATTGAATCTAATTTACTGATTCAGATTAAAGCTGCCCAGCAGACTTTATTTAGGCCTTGAAAGTTTGCATAAAAAACAGTCCACAAAACAACCATCTTGGTTTCAACTTCAACTAATGCAATTAACTATCAACTCGGGTTAAGTTAGCAAAAGAGAGCTGAAAATGAAGAAAATAATCACAATAATTATGCTATTTGCAACATTGGGAATGCAAACGATATATGCGGCTGAAGGAGCTAAAACAATCACTCCAGTTGAGCAAATAGAAGAACAAAAAATTCTTCCAATTACTGAGTTAACTGAAGCAGATAAGGCATATCGAGTCCAAACACAACGGACTTCAAATGACGGTGAAGGTTTTACTGCTAAAAAAGCTTTTGCCTATGTCTCTGTACCGTTTGTAATTGTGGGTGGAATCATCTATTATGCAGTCGGAACAGTTATTCTTTTACCAGTGTACATTGTTAAAAAGGCTACAGGACAAAAAATATAATTGGAGTGCCCCCCATGTAGACTTTTTTTAACGGCGGGCTGGAAGCCAATTTGGATAATCCGGATAAAACATCTTCGCATTCTGGATATAAGTGTGTGATAGGATGTGGGGATGAGGGAGTAACAAGCAAAAAAGATTTTTATTATGATCCTACAGTAA
>CAZZBO010000048.1:0-1722 GCA_964652345.1 uncultured Candidatus Saccharibacteria bacterium
ATTCATCTGGAAAGCTTATCCTTCCGGACTGCCCAATCAAGTGATAAGAGTTTACAAAGAAGGTGAATCAACTCCTACCTACACCAAACCAGTTTTCTCTCAAAGCTTCGACAATGACGGAATCTATTACCAATTTAAAACAGAGTTTACGAATCCTTTCCCGGAAGACAATTATTCTTGGGAGGTTTGCATCCATCCATCGAAAGATAAGTATCAGTGTAGCGAGAGATTAGAGTTACATATTAGCGTAATGATTAATGCAAAGGTGATTGTACAATACAAAGAAAACACGATTAGTACGTTTTATCCAGTTGCTGGTGCTAAAATATTCAATTGCTCTAGCGATCAAGTTTTAGGCACAACAAATCAAGCAGGTGAAACCACGGTTAGATTACATAAGGATTTTGGGGCTTGCTTAACAGCTAAATGGGAGCAATATCCAGATTTAGTTCCTGAATACAATTTTGCCGAGGGAAAAGAAGGTGAAGTAATAAAAATATACTTCGTTAAACAAAAACTGAATTGTGTTTCGGGAGATGTGCATCCAAAAGGCAAGATGAAACTTGAGATACTAAAAAATGAAAAAATTATTAAAAAGCTATTAACAGATTCTAAAGGGCGTTATAGCTACTGTAGTGCTGACTTTGAAGTTGGTACAGAATATATAATTAGAATTGCTAGCGACAAAAGACAAGCAAGAGACTTTTCTTTCTTTTATACTCCACAAAATAGAACTGTCCTTCTTGAAACTTCATCTCCACACTTTGAAGAGTATCTTGTTAAATTTATAATTAATAAAGATGCAGATTCGACTGTAAAAGGATTTAAGTGTAGACGTGTTTCAGACAGTCCTAATAATCCGTTTATTGAATATGACTTCAGTATTATTTATAAAGGAATCATATTAAAAAAAGTAGACAATATATTTTATCAGTGCGTAATAACTTATTTACATAATGGTAAGGAAGGGACTAAATCTTACAATATTGAATTAACTGGGGATGAAAGAGAAAAAATTGTTTATATAAACTTAGGTCATTTTGCTAGCTGTGAAAAACGACCTCAAAATTTTATCAAAAATTTTTATATTTGTGGCTCTGAGGTGAAAAAAGATAAATATAAACCTATATATCAAATGACAGATAACATTTTAAAAGATTTATTTACTAGTGAAAAAATAGATTTGGGTAACCTAGAAGTAAAATTTTTTGATGATTTTGGTGGTGATTATGAAACTTATAGTGGGCTTTACGAAACTTATAAAGATCCATTTGGTTGCTCAGACAATGAAGAATATATGGTTTTTAATTTGAATGGTACTCCTGTATATTATCTTGAATGGTTAGTGACACATGAATTTGGTCATTTAAAAGATTTTAGAGGCAGAACTAGATGTTATTTTTCATCAATGGTAAGTTTAAAATTTATTGCAGACGTTGCTATAGCAAAGACACATGATGATGACTTTACAAAAATTATCGGAACAGAATCGAAATATTGGAAAAAAAACATACGTGAATCTTATGCAGAAAGCTATGCTTCATTAAAAATAAGAAAACCTAAATATCTTTACGAAGCTAGGATACGCAGAGCTAAAATAGGCGACTTTCCTTTTAGTATTATGAATTTTGTACTTAAATAACAGAAATTTATTTTTTGATTAAGTGTTGAGAATTTGGTAATAAAAGATATACTTTAATTATGAAAATTATTGAAAAACCG
>CAZZBO010000049.1:0-1703 GCA_964652345.1 uncultured Candidatus Saccharibacteria bacterium
TATCGGGTACGACTTTTAACATTTCAACAAAACATTCTAAAAATTGCTGTGCAGACATCGTGCAAACCGAATTATCCAACTTTAAACCAGACTTTTCAGAAAGTTCCCTAACTTGTTGTTTACGAAAGATTTTCTTCAAAGCCGTACGTACCGGCAAATCAGGGAAATGAAGCATAAAATAAAGAAAATCAAGATATTTTTCTTTCATCTCGACACCGATATCTTCACACTTCTTTTTACTGATTTTTAGTAATGCCGACTTAACCGTTGGAGGCGGCAGAAAACTTTTCGGACTAATTTCATACATCAATTCCAACCTGAAAAATGTATGATAAAAAACAACATACGGGTTGAAAAACTTTTGCTGAACAAGTTTTTGAGCGGGTTCTAATTGCATAATCAAACAGCCTTGCGTAAAATATTCCAGATTCGTGAACATCAGCGATTTCAGAATATCGGAAGTAATTCCGTATGGTATATTAGAAACCACTTTAAAATGCTTTTGTGGAAACGAAAACCGCGTATAGTCAATTGCTACAATGTTGACTTTTTTATTACATCCGAATTTCGACCTGAGTTCGGATACCAAACGCCTGTCATTTTCAATAGCTATCACATTGTCAGTGTTTTTAGCTAAATGAACAGTCAAAAAACCGCGACCGGCACCAATATCTAAAACCAAATCTTCTTTTTGCACGTCAGCTAGCCGAATAGCATCATTTATTAATCGGGTGTCTATTGCAAAATGTTGACCTGTAAACCTTACAGGAACACGATTTTTTTTCATTATTAATTTCTTTTGGATGAATACTTGACTCAAATCACAGAAAGTGAAAGACAGTATTACCCATCAGAAACAGCAATGAAATTACGACACTGATTTTAGAATAAAATAGTGGCTGTAAATCATAGACTAATCGTCTAGAAAAAATATTGATTTAAAAAATAAGGGAGGACTGTCTTTCACTTATATAAAAGTCCAAGGTCTGCTGAAATACATAATGAAATGATTTAGTTTATGACAAAAGTACAAAAAAATTGCCATCACATAACATCGGCTTTGCAAAAGCGAGGGCAAAATTCCCTGGCGTTGAAGATTTTCGCACTTTAAGTCGCAAAAAACCATTTCGTTTTTTTATTTTTTGTAAGTTTGAAAAACGAAAATGGTTTTTGCTCGGGTTCGTATTTATAGAAAGTTTTGAATTTCTTAGCCCCGCCTTCGTAAAGCCGTTAACCGTTGGGCAATTTTACAGACTTAGTTAACGAATAGACAAACAGGACTTAATGTAAAAAAATGAATAAATATTTACTTCTTGGTGCATTTGTAATTGGCTTGACAACCTTTTGCTCAAATCCAAGTCAGTCGAATTACGCTGACAAAGCAATAAACCACACTGTAGCAAAAATAACAACGACAAAACGAAATAAAATATGATTACTCAAAAAATAACACCTTCTATTTGGGTCGAAACAACAGACGCTAAAGCAGTTGCCGACTATTATCTTTCAATATTTAAAGACGGTAAACTAAAAGAACATCACAAGTACACAAACCCACCAGAAGCAGGAGGCGGAAACTTTGAAACAGCAATTATCGAAATTGCTGGCATGGAATTGAGCATTTTAGCAGCAGGTCCATTTCAAAAATTTAACGAGTCAGTTTCATTGGTTATTAACACAAAAGACCAAGCCGAAACAGATTA
>CAZZBO010000050.1:0-1602 GCA_964652345.1 uncultured Candidatus Saccharibacteria bacterium
TCTCATCGTTCCAGAGCAAATCAGTTTTTTTGCGATTCTGTCCTTTGGCGGAAGCGACTAAAACAATGTCAAGTTTAAGCTTGTTTAACACTTTTTTAGCAATATTAAGCTGTGTAATACCGCCATCTAATAATATAAAATCGGGAAGAATCCACTCATTATGATTTAAGCGACGAGTTAATACTTCTTCGAGCATTTTTGTATCGTCTTGAGTGTATTTGCTTCTAATGATAAACTTTCGATACTGTGATTTTTCTGGCTTTCCACCCTCAAAAACGACAAATGCTCCTACTGCCTGTTTACCTCCAAAATGGCTAATGTCATAAGCTTCAAGACGAGCTGGAATTTCAGTATCATCCTGATATTCATCGATTAAGGCGATATCACTAATATGTTTTAAGGCAAAAAGTTGATCACGCTTGATTTTGGCAAGCTCAAAATTATGCTCCTTGCTTGCTTGCTTCATTTCTTTATGCAAAGAAGCATAAATTTTTTTGGTGTTACCAGAGAAAATATTACCAAGCCGTTTTAATTCCATTTTGTATTGGTCAATTGTCAAGGGATTTGTCTTGTGAAGCGGGCAAAGGTTCATTCTGCCATAAAGACAAACTTTATTTGTTGGATTTTTGCAAACACGAAAATATATAATGTTTGAGATTATTTTTAATACTTTGTTTATTATATCCGCTGAAAAAAACGGGCCATATACTTTTTTGATTGAGTGTTTTTTTTGCACTTTTTGGTCTTTTGCTCTATATCGTTCGTATTCTCTGGCTCTGATTATAAACACTCGCGGATAAGCCTCGCGGGTAAAGGCGAGATAAGCCATTGATTTGTCGTCGCGACTAAGAATGTTGTATTTGGGTTTGAATTTTTTTATATACTTGATTTCAAGCATTAATGCTTCCAAAACTGTATCAACAAGTTCAAATTCAATCTCGACAGCTTCCGTGACCATTTGCGCTTTGGACGGTTCAAGCGATCCTGAAAAATACGAACTAACACGATCACGCAAGCTCGTGGCTTTGCCAATATACAAAATTTCTCCCGTTTTATCTTTAAAGAAATAAACCCCGGGATGATCCGGGAGAGATTTGGCAATTTGATATAAATCAGTTATCATAATGCGTTTATATTAGTTAAAGCTTACTTATAAATCAATTAGTTAATAGATTCCGAGTTTTAGTTTGTGGTATAATCGAACTATGGAAAATATAGAAAGGAGCTACAAATGAGTCCGGAAACTGGTTCAAACCAAGACTTAATATATAATCCAGAGACTCCACATCAACCAATTGTATTATCAACAGAACAAAAAACAGCAATTCGAAATATTACACTTGGTATTGAGCAAGTAGATCAAGCAATAAGAGAAGCCGCCTTAGACGATGTCACTGAAACCCTAGAAAACGGACATTCTTTGAATCGAGTTATTGAAGATGAAGAGGGTAAAATAAGTGGATATATTGCCTGTGAAGATTTTACACCCGGCGAAGCATATATAAAATATTTTGGTACAAGTGGACAAACTGGACGTAATTTATTTCGAGAAATACCTGCTTTTTTCCAATATGCTCGTTCCCAGGGCTATAGCAAGCTCAA